>JAGNEZ010000013.1 GCA_018003015.1 Phycisphaerae bacterium
GCCGATCATCCTAGCGTCAGTCCGCGCTCGGTTCCGTCACGATGGCGGGGCCGGTGAAGCAGGACTGGAACAGGATGACGTCGTTCTCGTCTATCAGCCCACCATGGTCGCGATCGAAACACTCGCAGCCCGGTCCGACCGAGCTGGCGGACCCGGTGTAGCATTGCTGGAACGATCCGAAGTCCCGCTGGTCGACGTCCCCGTCACCGTCCGCGTCCGCCCATGGTGACCGGGTGCAGTCGTAGGAACTGCGGACGTTGTCGAGGTGGAAGGCTGCCACGTTTCCCCATTCGGGTGGCCCGGCGTCCGCGCCCCAGTGGATCCACACGAATTCGATCGTCAGGATGGGCGGGTTGGACTGATAGACATAGCCTGCCGGCACGGTGGCTCTGAACTCCGGTGATCGGATCAAGCCGTTGCCGAAGCTCTGGGTGTTGGGGATGTCGGTCTGGGCGACGAGCGCGCCGCTGTAGTTGTCGCCATCGATCAGGCGGATCTGGCCTCTGCTGATCTGCTGCCAGCTGGCTACGCATGCATCGATGTAGATGCTGAAGTCGACCAGCGAGGTCTGACCGGCGACCTCGGGAGCGGCGATGGACTGGTACATACCGCTGTAGTACTGGTCCAGGGTGAAGTTGTGCTGGAGCGAGGCGTAATGAAGGCCGGTCAGGCCCGGGACATGATCTCCGTCGCAGGGATGCCAGATGTTGCCGTCGCGCTTCAGATCGAACTGATTGGCGCCGTCTCCGCCGCCGTCGGGGTCGAATCCGGTGCCGCCCCAGGCCTGGTCCCAGTGCTTGGGTCGATTCTTGTTGCCGCCTCCCGTCGCGTCCCACTGGCTGGGATTGACGCAGATGTTGTTGTTCTCGCGCGGTTCCGTGTTCCAGCCTTCCTCGAAGCTGGCATTGGCCAGTGTCGGCAGGTAGACCAGTACGGCCTCGGGGAACCACATCGCGTTCCGGCACGAATCGTTCGGCTGAATGCTGTAGCGCCCCGCCTCGATGGTGGGACTGGTCAGGTCGAAATCCACCAGCAGGTCGTCGCCGGACAACTGGTAGTTTTGGCCGGGGATCGTGGCCGTGCCATCCGAGACGCCTTCGTTGCGCATCTTCCTGAGCGAGACGCTTCCCCCGGTGCTCGGCATGAGGCCGGCCATGTTGTCGCCCTGCAGCCGGACCGTTCCGACCGTTCCCCACAGGAGCTGGTTCTGCGTGACCTTTCGGATGAGGGTACCCGGCTGGCGCCCGCACTTGATGAGCAGGCCTTGCGGGCGGCTGACGCCGGAGGGGATCAGCGGCGTGATGGAGCCCTCGTTGGCCCCGACCAGTCTGATCGCCCCGCCCCAGTAGTCGGGAAGAAACAAGGACTGCCTCTTCTCGCCGGAGCTGGCCGGGCTGTGGTTGGGTCCCCAGACCGGGTTTCCGTTGTAGTTGATATTGCCGGTATTGGGAAACGCGCCGTAGAAACCGTGCTCTGGAAGGCCCATGCCTGCACTTTCCATGTCGGACGAACTGCCTTGGTGAATCTGGATGTTACTCGTGGTGCTGATGAGGGCGTTGCCGGTGTACAGCTGGTTGTACCACGGGTCGTTCCTGCGGAAGAACTGCTCGTAGACCATGTAGGTGGGCTGAACCCCCTGACAGTACGTTTTGACATCGGCGAAGACATCCACGTAAGCGCCCGTCTGGCCGTGGTAGCGCAGGATCTTGCCGCTGGTGGTGCTGGCGACGTACAGATCGGGGTAGCCATCCTGGGCCGGGCCCGGTGGTTGGCCGGGCCCCGTCCACTGGTCGTTGCCGAATATGACGCCACGCGGACCGCTGAGTCCGCCGCCGCTGGCAAACACGCCCATGAAGGCTCCGGGCGTCGCACTATCGAGACCTTCGTAGCGCAGAATCTGGTTGGTGTTGCTGCTCGCAACGTAGAGGTTGCCGTCTGGGCCCCAGCACATGCCCCAGGGTCCGCTCAGCCCACCGCTGCCGGCGGCGACGAAGTCCATGAGGTAGTGCCCGGTCGTACCGTCGTACACTTTGACGCTGTTCGTGCCCGAACTGGCCGCGTAGACGTTCCCGTCATTTCCGAGCAGCAGGCCATAGGGCTTGCTCAGTCCGCCGTGACCGCCGGGCACCGTAGGGCCGATGAACACGCCCGCGGCGACTCCAGCGTCGTAAGCGGGCATGGGTGTTCCGGTCACGGCGTCATAGCGCAGGATCTGACTGACGGCGCCGCTCGGGTTGTAGCTGCTGATGAGCAACTCGGCTGCCTCGACAGGCGAGCCCAGAAGCGCAAGGGCGCCGACGACCGCACACGCCCCCGCCGGCCAACCTGTTCGATTGCTGAACTTCGCTCTTTTCATCGCTTCTCCCTTTTTGCGAGGATCCAACACCGTTCTGCCTCGCACACCCACGGCGGGCGACAGGGGGCTTGGATTCTCTCGGCTCTCCCTGGCAGGACGAGTGGGGACGGCCGAGACGACGCGTGCCCGGTGCGAAGGCCTCCACTAAGGACCTGCGGGGCGCTCATCGACGTGGGGTGGGGAAAGCGGCTCTCTTGCCCGGGCATGCTCGGTTGAACCGAGATGCGATTCCTCGGATGGGGTGGCGACGGGATTCTCTCCCCGACCTCGCCTCGGACGAACGCACGACCTCCTTTCCGCAAACCGACTGGAAAAGAAGTCCGGGAACCGATATCGTCTATTTCGCGATTCCTGCAGACCCGATGTATAGTATAAACGATTGTAGATGGGAAGGGAAGGATGAGAACAGCACTCGGTCCGCTGCTTGGCCGATGATGGCGTTGGGCGTTCAGAACAAGGGCCCGCTCTGCCGGGCATGGTAGGTAAGTAATTGAAGAACAAAAACTTAGCACCCAGAGTGACACTCAGTGACGTTGCCCGCCGCGTGGGTGTGGCCCCGTCCACCGTAAGCTACATCCTCCGGCGGGTGGAACCGCATTTCTCGCGCTATGCCAAAGATACCATCGCCCGTGTCCAGCAGGTCGCTGCGGAGATCGGTTATGCGCCGAGTCTGCTGGCGACCTCGCTGCGCCGCAGGCAAGTGCCGTTCTTCGGGGTGTTTTTCGAGTTCGTTCGGCGCGGCGACGCGGCTCCGGACGGCGGGCAGTCCATCATGATGTGGCAGGTCTGCGAGGGCATCGCCAACGCGGCGCGCCAGGATCATCGTTATCCGGTGGTGCTGACCAGCCCCAATCCCGCCTCCGGTCTGCCGGTCTCGGCTCATGAACTGGACCTGATTGTTCGGTCGGGGCTGTCTGGGGTGATCGCCGCGGTCCACCCGGAGACCTGGGTGAACCACGTGGCCCGCTGGGAGGAGGCGGGCGTGCCCTGCATCAGCCTGTTCGATGCCGGATCGCAGGACCGGCCTCGATGGTACGTGGACCTCGACAATGATGCCGTTGGCCGGTCGGCCTGGGAATACCTTTACCGGCACGGCCATCGCCGGGCGATCTGTCTCCATCAGAGCGAGTCCAGCCAGGCCATTTCGGACCGGATGGCGGCGTTCAGTCAGGCGGCCGGTTCCGCCTGCGAGCAGACGAGGGTCGAGGAGATGATCCTCACCCCTGAGCAGGTGCGGCAGGCCGATGCCGGGCAGTTCCAGTCCTGTCGTCTGCTGATTGATGCCCTTGAGCGGGGAAGGTCGACGGCCGTATTTGCCGCGGATGGCGGAGCCAGCCTGATCGCGTACCAGGTTCTCGGCGCTTACGGACGGCGTGTGCCGGGCGAATGCTCGATCATCGGTATCGACCTGCCGTTGTGGTGCAGTGCTTCGGGCTTCGTGACCCAAGTGGCTTGTTCCGGCACGCTCATAGGCCAAGCGGCCGCGAAGTTGCTCGTCGAGCGCGTCAACGGCGAGAGCGGCGAACCTCGGCACACGCTGGTTTCCCCGGTGCTCCTGGAACGATCGAGTGTGGGATCGGTCTGAGCCTTCAACCGCCTTTGACCATTCTCATGACCTCGGCGACCAGTCCGCGAATTCCCTCGAAGACCTCGGCGGGTCCTTTTCCCAGCATGTAGGCGGGGGTGGTCACGATGCGGTGCTCATGGTCGACGACGAATGACGCGCACAAGCAGTCCTTGTGTCTGGCCCCGGTCTTGGTGATGGCCGCGGCGGTGGCGTGGTCGGTACCGATGGTGACCTCGGCCTGAACGCCCTGCGACGCCGCAGCCCGAGCCAGCATGGCCGGTGCAATGCAGATCGCGGCGATCGGCTTGCGGGCCGCGAGCATTTCACCGATGATGCGCTGGACTTCGGGGTTGACCTTGCAGGTGGGGCCGTCGTCGGCGAAGGTGCAGAGGTTCTTGGCCGCGCCCAGTCCGCCGGGAAAGAAGATTGCGTCGATATCGCGAGCGTGAACCGTGGCTAAGTCCTTGATGGCGCCTCGGGCAATGCGGGCGGATTCGACCAGGACGTTACGTTTCTCGCTGGTGGTTGCTCCAGTCAGATGGTTGACCACCGCTGGCTGGTCGACATTTGGGGCGCAGCAGACGATCTGGGCGCCGGCTTGATCCAGTGCCAGAAGTGTCAAAACTGCCTCGTGAATTTCCGAGCCGTCCTTGACGCCGCATCCTGACAAACAGACTGCTGCGCGAGCCATCGTGGAATCTCCCGTGCGCCGGTGACCTTGTGGCTGGTTTCGGGTCGCTGAACGCCTATCCATCCTTGCGGCTTTTCGCCCGCCTTCGGAGCTCTGCTTCAATAAACAGCTGCAGGTCTCCGTCCAGGACCTTCTCCGGCTGGCCGGTTTCGTGATTGGTTCGATGGTCCTTGACCCGCCGGTCGTCGAGCACGTAGCTGCGGATCTGGTTGCCCCACGCGATTTCGCCGCGATCGCCATAGAGCTTCTGCAGCTCCTGGTCGCGCTCGGCCTGCTTGGCCTGTTCGATTTTAGACTGCAGGATCGCCATGGCCACCCGCTTGTTTTGCTGTTGGCTGCGTTCGTTCACGCATTCGACGATCATGCCGGTCGGAATGTGCTTGACGCGAACGGCCGTCGCGACCTTGTTGACGTTTTGACCGCCGGCTCCTGCCGCGCGGCGGAAGTAGACGATTTCGAGTTCGGCTTCCTTGAGTTCGACGTCGAGTTCGTCCAGGACGGGGAGGACGTCCACGGCCGCGAAGCTGGTGTGACGGCGTTTGTTGGCGTCGAACGGGCTGATTCGCACCAGGCGGTGGACGCCGCGCTCGCACGACAGGTAGCCCATGGCGTAGGAGCCCTCGACCTTGAGGGTGATGCTGCGGATGCCGGCCTCCTCGCCGTCGGTGCGGGCGAGTTCCGACACCTTGTAGTCGTGCCGCTCGAAATAGCGCAGGTACATTCGCAGGAGCATTTCCGCCCAGTCGCAGGCCTCGGTCCCGCCGGCTCCGGCCTGAATGCTGAAGAAGCAGTCGCAGGCATCGTTCTTGCCGGACAGCAAGGTCATCAGTTCGACTGCGTCAAGCTGCTCCTGCAACTTGACCAGTTCCTTGTCCAACTCCGCGTAGGCCTCCGGGTCGTTCGCTTCCCGGGCGAGCTCGAGCATTGCGGCGGCATCTTCCTGGCCCTTGGCCAGCGCGGCCGCGGGTTCAAGAACGCCCTTGACCGCCTTGAGTTGGCGAACGACGTCTTGCGCGACCTCCTGGTTTTCCCAGAAGCCCGGAGCCCCCATCTTCATCTCAAGTTCCTGACGCTGGACGGCCTTGGCGGGCAAGTCAAAGAGAGTCCCGGATCGCGACGATCCGGGCCGAAAGGGTTTCCAGCGTACTGGCCGGGTCCTCAAAGTGCATGTTCACATTTCTCCTTGCGGTCTTCCGCCGCCCCTGTCCTGGGAGGGGCGACTGACTATACCGCGCTGAGACCGACGGGACAACCGCGAGGTTTGACCCTCCCGATTCAGGGCATACAATAGTTGCTTTAGTTCCTCCAACAGAAGGAGAATCTCATGAAGGCCTCGGACGCACTGAAGGCGTCGCTGGAGAGCGCGAAGGGGTGGATGTTGGCCTTGGTCAGCGATATCCAGGATGCACCCACAACCTTTCCCACGTCCAACAAGGGCAACCATCCCCTCTGGTGTCTCGGGCATGTGATCCATTCGGAAGCCGGCATGGTTTCCGGCATGGTTCAGGGGAAGCCGTGTCCGACGGCGCAGTGGGAGGCTCTGTTTGGCATGGGCAGTGTGCCTGATGCTGACAGCAGGAAGTACCCGAGCATGGCCGCCCTGTTGGCCGAGTGGGAGAAGGTGCGTGCTGAGACGCTGAAGGTTCTCGCGGCGATGAGCGACGCGGACCTCGACAAGCCCGCACACTGTCCTCCCGAGCTCAGGCCGATGTTTGGCACGGTCGGGCAGGTCTTCGCCATGATCGGGCTTCACATCACCTTCCATGCGGGGCAGGTGGCCGATGCCCGCCGTGCATTGGGCCGCAAACCCCTGCTTGCCTAGTGTCTGACGAAGATGGCCGCGACGCGGTGGATGCCGGTCTCGACGCAGAGGAGTACGAGTGCCCTTTCCTGATCTTCAGTCGTTTATCGTCGAACTCGAGCGGCGCGACCAGCTGCGCCGTGTGCGGCCCGAGGTCGACCCGATCCTGGAAGTGACCGAGATTGCCGATCGCGTCGGGAAGTCTCCGTGTCCGGAAGGGGCGGCGGGGGCGCCGTCCACGGATCGGGCCCACGGCGGCTTGGGTGGCCGGGCTCTGCTCTTCGAGAAGGTGCGCGGCTCGCGGATTCCGGTCCTGATCAACGCGTTCGGCAGCTACGCTCGTGTGAAGCTGGCTCTGGGGTGCCAGGATCTTGACGAACTTGGGGCACGGATAGAGCAGCTTCTCAGGCCCGAGTTGCCCACCACCTTGCTGGATAAACTCAGGAAGCTGCCTGATCTCGCCAAGCTGGCTGGCCTCGGTCCCAAGGTCGTTAAACGCGGCATCTGCCAGGAGGTCATGCACATCGATGACGTGGATCTTGGCTCACTACCGATTATCCAGTGTTGGCCTGACGACGGCGATCTGGCGTCCGAGCCGTGCGAGGTCGAGCGATCGGGCGGGCCCATCGTCGAGTCGGCCGGGTCCGAGGGTCGAACCGGGCGCTACATCACCCTCGGCGGGGTGTACACCCGCGACCCGGAGGATGGTTACATCAACGTCGGCATGTACCGCATCCAGGTTTTTGGCCCACGGCTGGCGGCCGCCCATTGGCATGTCCACCATGACGGGGCCAGGATCTACCGCAAGTGGGCCGCCCGCGGTGAGCCGATGCCCATGGCCGTCGTGCTCGGCGGGGAGCCCGTCCTGACCTACGCGGCGACCTGCCCGCTGCCGCCGGGAATCAGCGAACTTCTGCTCGCCGGGTTCCTTCATCAGGGTGCCATCGAACTGGTGCCCGCCAAGACGATCCCGCTGGATGTACCCGCCAATGCCGAAATCGTCATCGAAGGTCACGTCGATCCGAAGGACCGCTTCATCGAGGGGCCTTTCGGCGATCATACCGGGTTCTACTCGCTGTCTGGTCCGTACCCGGTCTTCCGCGTTACCGCCATCACTCATCGGCGCGAACCGATTTACCCGGCGACCATCGTCGGCCGGCCGCCGATGGAGGACTACTACCTCGGCAAGGCCACCGAGCGCGTGTTCCTGCCGTTGCTCAGGACCCTGATCCCGGACGTGATCGATTACCACCTGCCCATGTTCGGCGCCTTCCACAACTTTGCCTTCATCAAGATTCGGAAGGAGTATCCGTACCAGGCTCGGAAGGTGATCCACAGCATCTGGGGTGCGGGGCAGATGATGCTCAGCAAGTTCATCGTCGTGGTGGACGAGCACGTGGACGTTCATGACGAGCAGCAGGTGATGTTTGCGGTGGGGGCCAATGTCGATCCCCGCCGCGACACGGTCGTCGTCGACGGCCCGCTGGACATCCTCGACCACGCCGCGCCGTTTGAAGGGGCCGGCAGCAAGATGGGTATCGATGCCACGCGCAAGATTCCCGGCGAGGGCGTGGTTCGACGCTGGCCGATGGCCCTGGGCATGTCGCCCGCGGTCAAGGAGCGGGTGAACCGCCGATGGAGAGAACTCGGGCTCGACTGAGCAGACGAGCAGCCCCGATGGGGGAGGTCGATCTGGGCCCCTGAGCATACCACCATCTACCCCTCGGGAAGGACATGCGTGTCGACTTTGGGCTGGCTCACGATCAACTGGTCAAGGGTGAACTTCGTACCGCACTCTGGGCAACGCGCCTCGCTCAGACCGGTCATGTTGTAGCCGCAGATCGGACAGGACACTGCTTCCCTTCCGATCTTCGCGAGCCGCTCGGTTCGCTCGGTGGGGGTCTCTCGCCAGATGATCACCGTGGCCAGAACCCAGATCACCGGCACGACTGAGCCGCCGATGAGCACGGCGACTTCAATATCGCTTCGAATGAAGACCGTCATCATCAGAAATCCACTGGCGAGCCCCGCGGCCACAATCGCCACCACACCCGCCAGAATGGTCTTTACGATCCGCTCCGGTGTCCAACGCACCATGCTTCGCCAGAGTAGTACCCAGTAGCAGGCCACAAAGGAATAGAGGCCCGCGTAAAGCAGGGCGATGGTGCCAACTTGCGGCCTGCGGCTGACGACTACGGCAAATCCGATCACAAACAGACAGGCACTCACCGGCAGAATGAGCATCGCCAGTATCAATCGGGCCACCAACTGGGTCATGCGAGAATTGTACCCGGAAGCTACAATAGCGGGAATGGATGGCTCCACGAACAGCGGTCTTGGCGGGCGTGAACCTGCCAGCGGCCTGGTGTGGGACGAGGGCCGGCTCGTTTCCCCTCATTCGACCAAGGACAAGGCCGATCGCGTACGCCGCATGTTCAACGCCATCGCACCCACTTACGAGTGGGTCAACTCCGTCGCCAGCGTCGGCCGCGATCAGTCCTGGCGGCAGGAGATGGTCATTCTGGCAAACCCGACGGCCGAGGATGTCCTTCTCGACGTCGCATGCGGAACTGGCGATGTGGCTCGCACGTTCGCCGACTCCCCGCGACGCCCCGGCCGCATCATCGGGATCGACTTCGCCGAAGAGATGCTGCGACGAGCGGTGCACCGTCCGATCGGCGGAGGCCTGTTCGCCCAGGCCGATGCGCTGTGTCTTCCGGTGGCCGATGGTAGCGTGTCGATCGTCACTTGCGCGTTTGGGATTCGCAACTTCCAGAACCTTTCCGCCGGCTTGGCCGAAATGGCTCGGGCGCTTGGTCCCGGCGGCCGAGCTGTCCTGCTCGAGTTCTCCGTTCCCGCCAACGTCTTCCTGCGATACTCGTACCTGATCTACTTCAAGTGGATCATGCCTTGGTTCGCGACGCTGATGAGCCGTGATCGCACCGGGGCATATCGCTATTTGCCGCGTTCGGTGGTAAGCTTCCTACCCAGGCAGGCTATTCGGTCGGCGCTGGAAGCAGCCGGTTTCAGTCAGGTCGGCGTGCATCCGCGATCCTGCGGCGTCGTCTGCATCTACGTCGCGACCAGGAACGGCGCATCGCCCAAGCGTAACGGAGGCGCATAGAGCTGTCCGCCAAACGTGTCAAACGAGCAGGCGTCCGGCCGATCCGCGTTCTCGGTTGGCTCCTGGGCTTTCGGGCGGTACCCGGCCTCGATCAGCCCGATGATCGGTCCATCGAGGTGTGGCGCTGGACGAAGCCGAAATACCGTCACCGGGCGGTCGCGCTCCTGCTCTTCGATGCCCTGTTGTTCGCAGGTTTGTGTTGCTTCATTCTCTGGCTGCGTACGGGACAGTATGTCATCGCCACGTCGACGGCCGGCCCCGCCGAGATGTTGCCGCCTGATTCCATTCTGGAGCCGGCCGGGCAAGCCGACGGCGTCTTTGATGTCCAGGGCGACACGACCGTCGGCTCGTACGTATCTCCCTCGGGGGGCTACTGGCAGGCGTGGTGGGCGGTCTTCGACCCTTCCGCCGAGCGACAAGCCACGCTCATCGATTTTCTCATCAGCCCGATTCCCCTGGACCAGGTACCGCTCATCGCCGTCATCATTGGGCTGGCCATGGCCACACTGACGGCCGTCCCGATCATGGTTTCCATGCTCTATCGCTTTCCTTACTCTCTCATTTTCTGCCTGCTGATCGCCTTCGTGGCCCTGCTCCCTTGGCTGGGGCTGACCATGGTGTTTTGTTGCCTGCTTGCCCGCTGGCGCCCGTTGAGATTCTCGTTCCATTACGCCACCGCGCTGGTATCGTTTCTTCCGGTGGTGTTCTACTACTTCATGGCCACGCGGAATGCCGCGGCGTTCGATTACCTACCGCGGATTGAGATCGCCAAGCTGTACGTTCCCTGGGTCCTGGCCATCGTGGCCGCCTGCATATTCATGGCCATCACCCTGATGATCGCCTGGATCGTGAACTACCGCCCGGGAGCGATCGCGCCGCTGCTGGCCATGATGTTCGCGATTCCGGTTGTGTTGTTCGAGGTGAAAGTTGGCCGGGACGAGCTCTATTACCGCCTGCTGGAATCGAGATTCGGACCGGGCTCCAACAGCTACTTCGTCGAAAACGCCGATGCGTCCCAGGCTCTTGCCCGGGCGGTCAGGAAGTACAGCCATGCGGGCCACAATCCGTCGGCCACGCCGGAAGCGATTGCCGAACTGGTTGCTCTCCGCTGGCAGTTCTGGTTGGACTCCGCGTTCACGAAGCAGCAGGAGGAGGCCCAAACGGCCTGTGACACTTTTCGGCGGAGCTTTCCACGCAGCCGGTACACCCCCAATGTTTTGTATCTGAAGGCCCGGGCCATCGACATGCAGATCGACCGGGAGTTCTTCCGAAGGAATGCCATCCTTCGATACTACAGCGACTATCCGAGTGCCGCCTCCAAGTCCGTTTGGCGTGAGATCTACAACGACGTTCCTCGCTCTCCCATTGGGGCGGTGGCAGCCTTGCGTCTGGCTATTCTCGAGGGCCGCGAGGGACACATTGACCAAGCCGGCCCCGAGGGATTGGCCGCCCTGATGCTGCTGGACGACCTTCTCAAGCATCCACCCGAGCCGGTTCCGGGGGCATCAGCCTCCGAGATGGAAGGCGGCCTGCGCGCCTTCTTCGCCAAGCGTTCGCCCACCGGGACGCTGGGCATCGACCCGTCCGCAACCCTCCAGGACGCTCGCAAGTTCCAGTACCTGTTGACCCACAACACGGATCCGGAACAGAACAACTTGGCCCTTCGACGCCTGCTCAGTCTGATGCCCCGTCATGCTCTGTATCATCGCAACTTGGTGAACCTCCGGGCGGACATCGCCGCCGGCCAGCTCATCACCCGTCTCTGGGACAACATCGAGGTACTGATCGCCGCCACTGAGCCTTCCTCCAGCCTGCGGATCGACGGCCTGGTCAAATGCGTCGAGAAGCTGCAGAGCGTGCCTCAGAGCGACGCCCTGTCCCAGGCCCGGTACGAACTGGGCGTTGCCTACAAGGACGACAACCGGCACAACGAGGCCGGAGCCGCGTTCGAGGACGTCGTTCGCCTCCACGCGGATACGCCCTGGGCTACCGATGCCAGTCGTCGCCTGGCAGCCATGGGACTCGGCATTCGCTCCGGAGGTGACAGGTAATGCCACGTAATATCGTCCTGGCGATCACCGGGGCGAGTGGGGGACTTTATGCCCTCCGGCTTCTCGACTGCCTGGAGGCGGCCGGGGTCCTGACCCACCTCATCGTCTCGCCGCACGGACGCCGGTTGCTGGCCGAGGAGTGTGGCGTCGAGCGGATGGAGCCGGAAGCGGTGCTGGGGCGGCCATCGAACCGCGTCACGATCTACCCGGCCGGCGATCTCGCGTGTCGGCTCGCCAGCGGATCTTTCGTTACCGATGGGATGGTTGTTTGTCCCTGCAGCAGCAACACACTCGGTAAGATCGCTTCCGGACTGGGTGATAACCTCGTCACTCGGGCGGCCCAGGTGACCCTCAAGGAGGGCCGGCGCCTCGTGCTGGTTCACCGCGAAATGCCCCTGAGCGGCATCGATCTGGAGAGCATGCTTAGAATCCAGCGCGCGGGTGGAATCGTGTGTCCGGCCTCCCCTGGTTTCTACCTGAAGCCCACCTCGGTCGGCGAACTCGTGGATTTCGTCGCGGGCCGGGTCCTTGACCTCCTGGCCGTCTCCCACCAGCTCTCGGTACGGTGGGCGAAGTGAACGGCCGAGTGGCCTCGATTCCCCGGTGTGTGGAGCGGTGTGCGGAGTCTGTCCAGTGGCTTGAGGATGTGTTTCCCGCCGAAGGTCCTTCAAACGGCGATGTGGGACATGCAGCGGCCTCCCGAGAACCACGACCTCCTGCGGAGCGCAATCACCAATGGGGGAGGCTGAGCAGCGTTGAGTCCGTCCATCCGACGGTCATGTGCCGCCCGCGTTTGGCCGATGGCGGACCGAGAGCCGCCGACTGCCGGTTGCAGAAGGCTTGCCGGAGCGTTAATATGCCGTCGGTTCGGAGAGGGCCGAGGGCCGGCGGCGTCTTTCAGGCTGGCTTGATTTTCGACCCACCGAACTAGACCCGTGATTCCCTGGATTCGCGGGGTCTTGGTGTCCGCCGCGGCCTCTGGTACAATGAAGGTGCCGGTTCTCCGGGGGAATCACTCCAGATTCCGCTCGGATGGCGAGGCGGATTTGGGTAGGTAGCTCAGGTGGTAGAGCAACGGACTGAAAATCCGTGTGTCGTGAGTTCAACTCTCACCCTGCCCAGTATTCCCTGGCGCGAGTGGGCCTCTGGGTCCTTGTCGGCCGTGCACCGCTGGTGATGCCCGTCACCCCCACGCGGAAAGAGGGGCACGCTCCGAGTCGGCGGACTTGAGCCATGGCGACGGGGCCGTCACCCTCTTGCACGTTTCGCGGCGCTTCCGACCGGTGGGTCCCTTTCCTGCACGCTTGGCGAGCTGCCCGTGACGTGCGATGCAACCCTCGATACCTTCGACTTCCTGCCACTCGACTTCGCCCACGGTGAGGATGCGAAGCCGCGCGGCTCTGGTATCATGCAGCGGTGATGCATCGGGATCAGGCCTGCCGGCGACGCGTGTTGCGCGGCTCGGAGCTGATTGTTCAGGAGACTGGAAATGACCGGGCAGCACATCCTCTATATAGTCGCGATCACGCTCGGCGGAATCCTGGCCTTGGGTCATCGCGCCTCGGCGGCCGAAGCCAACGCCTCGCGCATCCGGCCATACGAGAAGAACCCCTCCTACTGGCAGTACAAAGGCCGGCCGGTTCTGCTGCTCGGCGCGAGCGACGACGACAACCTCTTCCAAATGCCCGACTTGGAGAAACATCTAGACGCCATGAAGGCCGCAGGTGCCAACTACATCCGCAACACCATGAGCGACCGCAGGGACAAGGGCTTCGAGGTCTACCCGTTCAAGCAGCTGCATGACGGCAAGTACGACCTGGATGAGTGGAATGACGAGTACTGGTCCCGGTTCGCGAACATGCTTCGCTGGACGGATGAACGCGACATTATCGTTCAGATCGAGGTCTGGGATCGCTTCGACTACAGTGGTCGCAACTGGCCTCCACATCCCTACAATCCCCGAAACAATGTGAACTACACTTCGGCGACGTCCGGCCTTGCTGTTGAGTACCCCGACCATCCGGGGGCCAACAAGCAGCCGTTCTTCTTCACGACCCCCAAGCAGCGGAACAACAAGGTGGTGCTGGCCTACCAGCAGCGGTTCGTTGATAGAATGCTCTCGTACACCCTGAAGCATGATCACGTCCTCTACTGCATGGACAACGAGACTTCCGGCGAGGAGGCCTGGTCTTCGTACTGGGCCGAGCATGTCCGCCGCCGTGCAGCTGACTCGGGCAAGAAAACCTGTATTACGGAGATGTGGGACGACTGGGATCTCAAGGCCGACCGGCACCGGCGCACCCTCGACCACCCCGAACGGTACGACTTCGCCGACGTTTCGCAGAACAACCAGAAGAAGGGCCAGGAGCATTGGGACAACTTTCAGTGGGCGCGGGGCGCCGTGAGCAAGCACGAGCGGCCGTTGAATACGGTCAAGACCTACGGAGCCGACGGGGGCCGGTTCGGTAATACCCGCGAGGGCTTGGAGCGCTGGTGGCGGCACGTGATCGGCGGCGCCGCGGCGGCTCGCTTCCACCGACCGGACTCTGGGCTCGGGCTCTCGGCGCCGTCCGTGGCCGCCGTCCGGGCGGCGCGAAAACTGGAGTCGGTCATCAAGCTTTGGGACGTTCGGCCGGCCAACGAACTGCTCGAGGATCGGGGTGAAAACGAGGCCTATCTGGCCTGTGCCCCCGGCCGGGTTTACGCTCTGTACTTCAGCAACGGCGGTTCTGTGGGCCTCGACCTTCGCCCGCATCCCGGCGTCTGGACACTCCGCTGGATCGACCTCGGGACAGGCGAGTGGGGTGCGACCCTCGTTCTCAGCGGCGGTTCGATCGTCACCATCGAGACTCCCGCTCCGGGCGGATGGGTTGCGGCCATGACGACGAAGTGACTCTCCCGGAAGGAATCAGGGCGTCACCGGATGTGGTCTACCGTTCGACGGGACGCTCCTGGCAGCATTGGCTTCGAAGGGCTGGTGTTCGTCGGTGTGCCAATGCCGCAGCGTCACCAGACATGCAGCACGCGCAGTGTCCAGCGGTAATAGCCCTGGGTTTGCAGATGGGGTTGTTGGAGCACGTAACCGTCCTGCATCAGCAGGCGGATGTTCTGGATCGATTGGGTGGGAGGCAGCGGCACGCTGACATTGTTGTCCTCCGGGCATACGAAGGTCTGCTGTCCGCTGGCATACCAGTTTTCGGTGAGCTGCAGGTTCAGCCAGGGCTGACCCATCTCGTCGGACTCCAATTGGCCTTCGACGACGACGTCGATCGTGAAGCTGCCGGTAATGGTACAGTCGCCTGCCACCCCCGTGATGGTGCCGCTCACCGTGCCCTGGCCGGTCGCTCGCAACGGCTCGATATCGCTGACAACATAGACGGGCAACGAGAAGAGGACTTGGCCGGTGACATGGATGTCCTGGCTGAATGCGTATTGATTGACTGCTTGCAGATAATCATAATCGATCGCGAATTGGTTCGTGCATTGGTTCAGCAAGTGGGTGACGGTAGCGTTCAGGTTCCGCATCAGCTCCGATTGATCGTCGAAGCCTAACAGCTGAGCCTGGGCGTAGTAGGCGAGTGCTTCGCGGATGTAGTCTTCATTGCAGATGTCGATCGGCACAGGGTGACAATTCGGGTCCAGGAAACACTCGATGGCCGTGCGCAGAGCCTGTTCGGCCTGGTTGAATGAGGCTTGCCCTTGGTCTCCCATGCCGTGCGACACGAACCACTCGCCCCACTCCATCATCCCACCGATGTCATCGAGAGTCGCTTGCCAATCGGAGGAGTCTGACGATTGCCCGGCGGCCTTGTCGGCCTGTTGGGAGGCCTCGCTGTCGGAGGGCGATCCGGCCAGGTATGTGCTGAAGTGCCGGATCCTGCCGGAAATCACGTTTCCGGCGATCGCCTGGTCCGAAAGGGGCATCACGAAGTCCGCTTGGCGAAGATGGAGCAGCAGGGTTCGCGCATCGGGTGCACCCTGAGCCAGGGTGAGCTTCAGCGTCGCGGCCTTGAGCAGCTTGAGACCGTTGGGCTGCAGTTCGATGCCGGGAAAGACGTTGCCGCTGACAGGACTGGCGGGCGGCTCGTCGAGCGGGTCGATGGCGATGTCCACAGCCTGTGACAATGCTCCCGATGGCACCTCCAGGCGAATCACGTCGCCGCGAGCATTCGTGACTTCGATAGTGCCGCCATCGATGCCGATCAGCTTGCGAACCGGGCTGCCTGTGTCACTGCTGCCATTGGGCGTCATTTGTGGCCCGCAGGCGCCGCCCTGGAAGGAGACCATTAGCGCAAGGGACAGCAGCGAATGGACGGCCCAATATCGATTTGACGTGGTCATGATCGGGCTCCTTGCCTGGACATGAAGCCAAACTCGCTCTACTAGACATTGTATCACTTGCAGGGGCGTCGATCCATGGTTTTGTCCACGATCTCGGCGATTGGGCGGCGCACGCTGGCTGGGTATCGCACGAGGCGGGCCAAGGGACCCGGTGCGCGGGAGAACCGAGGATGGGCCACGGGCCTGAAAAGACGCAAGCTCGGACCGACTCGAGGGAGTCTCGTTGGGCTGACCGCCTACCGCTCGAGACTCGAGCCTCGACTCGTGAGGCTTCAGGACTGAGGAGCGTTGACCGGTTTCTGCCACAAGCGGGTCAGCCGGCAGTACATGTGGAGCGTCCCCCAAAGGGCCCAGAGCAGGGGGCGGACCACAATGCCCCACTTCCAGGCGTAGCTGCGGTACAGGCGGTCGAGATGGAGCAGGTACCGCATCTGCTGTTCGAGGTTCAGTTTGCTCTGACCTCCAATACGTTCCTTAAAGGTTATGGGAACCTCCAGAGGGTGTTGGCAGCGGCAACGGCACAGCAGTTCCAGGCCGATCTTGTAGCCTACGGGGTCGAGACCACGGGCGCGTTCAAAGGTCGAGCGGTGAATGGCGAACAGGCCGGCCATCGGGTCCTTGATCCGGCCGGTCAGCGGCCGGGCGAGCAACGTAGCGACGAAGCTGTTGAATCGCCGTCCTCTGCCCCAGCGTCTGGTCCGTCCGCCGGCGACGTATCGGCTGCCGATGACATAGTCCGTCGGCGGCTTCTCCAGTGCATCGAGCAGCCGTGGAATGGCTTCCGGGGGATGACTCAGATCCGCGTCCATGACCAGGATCAGCCGACCCCGGGCCTGACGCATTCCCTCCAAGACCGCCTGGCTCAGATCGCGAAGACCCGTTCGGGTGATGAGCCGTGCCGGACAGATTGTCGCGAGATCACGCACCACCCGATCGATGCCGTCGCGGCTGTCGTCATCCACGATGAGAATCTCGTACAACCGTCCGTCGCGGCGCATCACCTGCGCGATTCTGGTCAGCAGGGACTTCGCGTTTTCCGCCTCTCGATAGGTCGGAATGACGATGGAGGCCTCGGGCGTCTGACCTGAGGTCGATTGCCCGCATTGGCTCATGGTGTCCCTCTTGTTGCCTGGGATTGTTGGACGTTCGAGACCACCATCCAATCCTTGCGGGCAGGATCGCCGGGCAGGTGAATAGCGTCGATCAGGAACGCCCGGCCGAACAATTCCGACTTCATCAGGTCATAGTTCTTGCGTGCAAGGATCAGGTAGACCGGCTGCGGCGATTTCAGCAGGTCCGAGGCTCGCTCCATCGTCATCATCAGAAGCTTGTCCTTGCCTTGGGTGCGGTCCAGCATCTCGGTCACAATCTCGGCCGGGGTGATCATGTATCGGCTCTGGCGGGCGAAGTAGAAACTGAGCCGGGCGTCGGGCCGTTGATCGACCCACAGGACCGGGCCGATGGCCGGCACTCCCGCAGTCTCCAGTGTCCGGTACAGGGCGGCGACCTTTTCGACGCTGGCGATAGTCGAACCGCAGGTGTGCCAGATCAACTGAAAGGCGGCGATCGTTGCGGTGGCGGTGACACCGACCGCCCACCAGCCGCGCCGACGAACGTAACAGACGCCCGCAATGAGCAGAGCGAGAGCGGCCACGGATGCGATCAGCATGATTCGCAGCGCCGTGTCGGGGGCCTCTTGCCGCACATAGTCAGAGCCAACCACAAGCGCGATGATCAGGCTGACGGCGAACAGTGCCCACACCGCCCAACCGAGGCGGGCCGAGGGCGGTGAGCTGCCGTAGAACCGGTCAGCCACGACGGCCATCATGAGGATCAGCGCTGGCATGCCCGGCAGGATGTAATAGGGCTTCTTGAACGGCTCGAGCGACATGATCATGATGCCCACCATGGCCCAGACTCCGCAGAAGAGCAGCGCGCGGCGGGCAGGGGTGTATCGCTTCATCCAGGGACTGAGGAGGGCTTCGGGAAGCAGGAACAGCCACGGGGCGCTAAAACCGAGGACGAGGGGTAGGTAGTAGAACACTCCGCGCGGTCGGGAGTCGAGGTAATCGCCTTCGGCCCGCTGAACGTACTGCCAATTCCAGAGATCCCAGGCGTGAGGATGTTTGGCGGCGACGGCCAGGATCCACGGTACAAACATCAACGCGAAGACGATCAGGCCCGGGATGAGGCCCAGTCGGGTGAACGCTTGGACGGTCCGAGACTTCAGGCCGCGGATGAAGACGACGGGCGCTCGGCGAGCGCCGGCCATTCCCCCCTTCGCCAGAACGCGCAACGGGCGCTCGGTGTACCACCACACGGCCAGCGGAACGGCGGTGAGAGGCAGCGGCGCCGGCCCTTTGGCCAGCATGCCAAGTCCCAAGGCGATGTAGAACAGCAGCAGGTGAAGCAGGCGCCGCCTCGGCGAGTGACAGGTTACTGCGAACCAGAAATGCAGGCATGCCCACGTGCAGCAAAACGTCAGGATCATCTCGGCTGTCGCGTTTGGAGCGTAGAGCATGAAACAGAGGCTCGAGCCAGCGATCACCGCGGCCATGATACCCGCTCGGCCTCCGAACATGGCAGTGCCCAGCCGCCAGAGCAGCAGCACGGTTCCGAAGGCCGCCAACGCCGAGGGAAGTCGGGCGACGAGTGCGGTCACGGGTAAGCCTGTATCAGGGTCGTGTGGAAGCAGAAACGACGTGCCCGCGACCAGCCAGTAAGGCAGCGGCGGCTTGCGCAGAAAAGGCGTGTCCAGGAATTGCGGCACGAGCCAGTCACCAGACAATCGCATGTTGCGAGCGCACTCGGCCACGATGGCCTCGTGATCGCCCAGGGGTGGCCCGCCAAGGACAGCGCCCAAAGAGGACACCAGCAGCAGCAACACGATGCTGGCGCTCACGGCCGGAGAGGGGCCGTTACAGGTTAGCAGACTAGTCTTGATCGCTATCCTCGGCGTTCGCTCGATGACTGATTCTCCGAACCGCTGCGGCACGACAGAGATAGCCCCATCGGCTTGGCGTGTCAAGATCTCTGCTGCCGCGTCCAGCCGGTCTCCCGTCTGGCTCCTGGTGTGCAAATCCCGCGGTTCGCGGCCTCATGGTCCGGTCGAACCAAGACGACCCGGCGGCCCGTGACAGGGAAGGGATTCGCCGTTGTCCGGTGTGATGAGCGTGCTGGACCTGCCGTCGGCCTTACTTGGCGGGGGCCAGCTGGGTCGTGAGCGGCGTCCAATTCCGCGAGCGGGACCCGCGGGACGTGCGGCGTTCGCGCGGCAGGTGGGTAATGTCCTGTGGGAGGCTGCAGACGTAGCCGGGGAGGCCGCCGGCGATGTCCTTGACTTCCACCATCCAGGCGTCGGGGAGCTTGCCAGTCACGTAGCCGGCCCACTGGCCGTCCTTCTGGGGGACCATGAACTCCGGATACCACATCAGGTCGCGCCAGTAGGGGACGTCATCGTTGTAGACGTACCAGACCTTGGCCTGGATGATCTTGTTGGGCGAGTCAATCCTGCACTTGAAGAGTGTGCCGCCGCCTTGGCCGTACTTGCGGCCGCCCCACACGAAGTCCGGCCCTTTCTGTTCGTAGCTCAGCTTGGAGACCTTGGAGATCGGGCGGCCGTCGAACACGTGTGAGACCCACATCTTCCAGACGATGAAGTGCTTTTCGGATTGCGAAGCATGGCGGTAGTTGGGCACGTAGGCCAGCGTCCAGGGCGGCTTCATCCGGCCGAGGATATCGTTGACGTTGAACATGGTGTAGCCGTCCTCGTTGGTCGCGCCCAGGTAGATGCACTCGGCGTCCGTGTAGCGGCCGTGGGCGAACGGCGGATAGACGGCCCGGTAGGGGCCTTTCAGCATGTTGTCGTTCCATGCGGATTCGTTGCCCATGTAGATGACGCCGCGGATTCGCGGGTCGATGGTGGCCGCGGTGTGGGCGCACGTGGCCCGTTTGGAGTGGCCGCCGATGACCGCGCGGATGTCCTTGCGGTCGACCTTGAGGACCTCGGCCATGACATCCAGGGCGCGCAGGTAGATCGTGGCCAGGGTGAAGTGGGGGTTGTCGGCCACATCCTTGGAGGTCTTCAGGAGGTTGTTGAGCGGGGCGATGGAGACCTCCCGGCCGTCCTCGCCGTCCACTTCGCCGGGATGCGGCAGGATCATGGTGGGATAGCCGGTCTGTGCGGCGATGGGTTCGCCGTAGTTGCCGAGGAACGCGCGGCGCCAGGGTCCAGTGGCCAAGCCGTCCCAGCCACGCTGAGCCACGATGACACATCGGCCGCGCCGGGGAGGGGCACTATTGACCGACGGGTCGGCGGGGGCGAAGACGACGCAGGGATGTCCCCATTTGCGGCCTTCGATCTCCAGGCTGTAGAACTTCACCTCCACCCGGCGCAGCTTCATCTCCGGCCGGGTGTCCGAATGGACGATCTCGTCGCTCTCGATGGTGTAGCCGAAGGGAAGCATGTTCTTCTCCCACCGCTTCCACATCTGCGCCGGGGTTTCGAGCTTGTCGTCCGGAACGGAGGCTGGCGCGGCGACGACGCACGCGACCATTTGCATGGCAATCAATACGAGCATCACTTTCGTTCATCCGTTTATTAGAGCACTGTCAGGTCATCGGTTTGGACGCCGGTGCCTCGGCCAGGGCCCGATTGAGCCGCTCGATGGCCTCGTCCACCTCGGCGTGGCTCTTCATGCCGATGACCACGGCGTCGAGGTAGCCGCACTGTATGGCGTGTCGGGCGGCCTTCTCGCGATCCTCCGCCTTGGTGAAGTCGCCGTTGCCGATGAGTTTCATGCCGATCACGCCGTGCTTCTTGGCGTGCATGAGCTTGAGCTGTTCCATGACCGGTGGTACATGGGAGGTGTCGCTCCGGGCATCCCACTTCTCCGAGAGCGTGTCCATGTGAGCCCCTTGCGGA
The DNA here is from genome assembly GCA_018003015.1 of Phycisphaerae bacterium. Lineage (NCBI taxonomy): Bacteria > Pseudomonadati > Planctomycetota > Phycisphaerae > Phycisphaerae bacterium. Next base: position 20,856 of record JAGNEZ010000013.1, read on the forward strand.
TTAACCCGAACCAGGTGCACGTCGACCCAGTCCAGTTCGACTGAGCGCTTCAGAGCGGGCAGACTATGGCATGACAGGCCGTGCACGCGGATGATCTTCTTCTGCTTGGCCTCCTCGAGCGCGTCCATGACCTTCTTGTGGCTCTTGTCCCAATCGGGGGAGGTCATGCAGTGCAGCAGCACGCTGTCGACGTAATCGACGCCCAGTTCCTTGCGAAAGCGGTCGAGCTCCTGGAGCGGCTTCTCTGGGATGCCGCCCATTTTGGTCTGGATGAAGAACTTCTCGCGTGGCAGTCCCTTGATCGCCCGCCGGACGTACGCGTGCGTCCTGTAGCTGTCGGCCGTGTCGATATAGGTAATCCCACGCTCGTAGGCGTAGCGGATGAGCTTGTTGAAACCCTCGTCGCCCAGGGCACGCTGGACGGAGCCGCTGTTGCTGCCGACCCCGATGCCCAGCCGGCTGAGCTTGATGCCGGACTTGCCCAGCGTGACCTGATCAACCGCGGTGCGTTTCACCGGCTGGTCGGCGGCTGAAGCAGAGAGTCCGGCCAGCATGACGCCCCCGGTGAGGGCGGCCGATGCTTCGATGAATTGACGGCGGGTAATCGGTCTCTTGTTCATGATTCGCTCCTCGTCAGGGTCAGGGCAATATCGACAGCATTATAGGGGCCATTGATGGTGACACCAAGGCCCGCCGGTCTCCTCACTATCCCGGAAAGAGGGTGCCGTGTTGCCGCATCGGTCCGCCTGTGCTCTAATCCGCATGCTGGGATCACTCACGGCGCGGCGGATCCCTGTGGAGCGCGGAACTCGGCGCCGCCGGTTAACCAACAGAGAGGAGAGTTGATGGAAACGCAGTTGCCGAAAAACCTGGGCGATCGTGTGGCCGTTGTCACGGGCGCTTCAAGTGGCATTGGCGAGGCGACCGCGAAAGCCCTGGCCGCGCGCGGGGCGCGGGTCGCGGTGCTGGCCCGACGCAAGGAACGCCTGGATGGTTTAGTCGCCGAGATCCATCGGGTCGGCGGGCGGGCCGCGGCATGGACACTGGACGTCACCGATCGAAGGGCCGTCGAAGCGGTCGCGGCGACAATCCTCAGTGAGTTCGGGCGCGTGGACATCGTGGTCAACAACGCCGGGGTCATGCTTCCGAATCCGATCGAGGCGATCAGAGCCGATCAGTGGCAGAAGCAGATCGACCTGAACATCAGTGGCCTGATGAACGTGATCGGGGCGTTCACGCCGGCGTTGATCAAGGCGGGCGCGGGCGGCGGGCCGGCCGATCTGGTGAACATCTCTTCCATCGCGGGGCGAAATATCTTTCCGAGCTTCGCGGTTTACAGCGGGACCAAGGCCTTCGTCACCCATCTGTCCATTACCCTTCGCGCCGAGCTTGGGGCCAAGGGCGTGCGCGTTTCCGCCGTGGAGCCCGGTGTCGTCGGCACCGAGCTGCTGAATCATGTCGACTGTAAGGGCGTCCAGGACTGGTTCGAGGCCTCAAAATCGCACATGGAGTGGCTTCGGTCGGAGGACGTCGCCGAGACCATTGCATTCATCGTGTCGGCCCCCAGGCGAGTGAATCTCCAATTGGTCACCATCATGCCGACCGGCCAAGCGATGTGAACGCAGATGAATCTGAGACGGTGATCATTCGCGCGAGGATCGGCGGTGGGGGCAGCAGATTTGCCCCCTTTGGGCCACGCCGGTAGTGGAGGATGGCGGGGACCAAGCCGGGGCAAGCGCAAGGGAACGCTGTGCGGCCGCCCGCCGTGACCCGGGAAGCTGGCCCGGCGTCGCCAGCCGGGACGTGTCCGTATACAATGCTGCTCCAAGCCGGCGGCGTGATGGAGCGGGCTTGTGGCAGGCCGGACGAGGCGAAGGCGTGGCCTCATTCGGCCGTCGCCGGCCGGATGTTCCATCCGCGCGATCGGGCGACGCTGTGGTGTGATGACGTGAAGGCCAAGTAGCCTGGCAAAGGAAACACGACATGAAATCCTTATTCTCTGTTGTCTTCTCCCTCTTCTTCGGCCTGCTCGCCCCGGCCGCCGCCGAGACCATGCCGCTCTCGAAGCTGGACCTGAACGCCATGTCCGCCGGGTGGGGCCGGCCGCAGGTGGACAAGGCCGTCACCGGCAAGCCCCTGCAGATCGGCGCCCAGGTCTACAAAGAAGGCGTCGGCACGCACGCGGACAGCGAGTTCTTCATCGAGTTGGACGGCAAGGCCGATCGGTTCCGGGCCATGGTCGGCGTGGATGCGGCCGCAGGCAATGCCCGGGCTTCGATCGAGTTCTTCGTGTACGGCGATGACCAGGTCCTGTTCCAGAGCGGCATCTGCAAGCTGGGCGAGGACTCCAGGGCGTGCGATGTGCCGCTGACAGGAGTCAAGATACTCTCTTTAGAGGTAACTGACGCGGGCGACGGCGTCTCGTACGATCACGCCAACTGGTGCGACGCGGTCATCACCTACTCCGGCGCGGCCCCCAGGGCTCTCTCCACGGGTCCGCCGGAGGCGAAAGCGATTCTCACGCCGTCGCCGCCCCGTGAGCCGCGCATCAACGGCCCCAAGATCCACGGCGTGCGGCCCGGCTCGCCGTTCATTTATCGCATACCTGCCACCGGCGACCGGCCGATGACCTTTGCGGCCACCGGTCTGCCCGATGGGCTTACCCTCGATGGGGACACGGGGATCGTCACCGGCTCAACCACGCTCAAGGGCGAGCACAAGGTGACGCTCACCGCGAGGAACGCCAAGGGTTCGTGCCGCCGCGAGTTGCGGATCGCGGTGGGGGACAGGCTGGCCCTGACTCCGTACATGGGCTGGAACACCTGGTACCTGCACTACTCGCACATCAACGACGCCATGATGCGCAAGGCCGCCGACGACATGATCGGCTCGGGCATGGCCGACTACGGTTATCAGTATGTCAGCCTGGACGACTGCTGGATGGTCAAGCCTGGCTCGGATGACCCGGAGCTGGGCGGCCAGCCCCGCAATCCCGACGGCACCCTCCGCCCGAACAAGCGGTTTCCGGATATGAAGGCCCTGACCGACTACATTCACTCGAAGGGACTGCGGGCGGGGACATACATCTCCCCCGGCCCGACGACCTGCGCCGGCTACACGGGCTCCTATCAGCACGAGGCCCAGGACGCCCGGACCTTTGCCGAGTGGGGTTTCGATCTGCTGAAATATGACTGGTGCAGCTATGCCAACGTGGCTGGCGGCAAGACCCGCGAGCACTACATGAAGCCCTACCGGCTGATGTGGAATGAGCTGCAGAAGCTGGACCGCGACATCGTGTTCAACCTTTGTCAGTACGGGCAGGACAAGGTCTGGGAGTGGGGCGGCGAGGTCGGCCACTCCTGGCGAACGACGGACGACATCGGCTGGGTCGGCGGCCATTTGTCCAAGGGCATTTACATCGTCGGCCTGGCCAACGCCCAGCACTGGCAGTACGCCGGGCCCGGCAAGTGGAACGACCCCGATTACCTCTCCGTCGGACGAATCAATGCCGATGGCGGCGAGGGTCAGGCCACGCCGCTGACCCCCAGCGAGCAGTATTCGCATGTGACCATGTGGTGTCTGATGGCCTCGCCGTTCGTCTTCGCGGGTGACATGGGCAAGCTCGATCCGTTCACGTTCAGCCTGATCTGCAACTCGGAGGTGCTCGACGTGAACCTCGACGCCCTGGGCAAGCAGGCTCGGATCCTGCGGCAGACGCGACGTGAGTTGGTCCTGGTCAAGGAACTCGAGGACGATTCCACCGCGGTCGGCGTCTTCAACCTCGGCCCCCGAGCTTCGACGTTCTCGGTGACGTGGCAGGATCTGGGCCTGACCAAAGCCCCGCAGCGCATCCGCGACGTCTGGCGGCAAAAGGACTTCGAGGTCCCGACCGAGGGCTACAAGGCGGAACTGCCACGTCATGGGACGTTCATGTATCGGTTCTGGCCGGCGAAGTAGCGGGTGGGGTTTTTCGGCTGTTCGACCGTGCTTCGTGGCGATGCTGTTGCCACTGATTTAGGACGTGAGGAGGTATGCCCACAGATGACACAGATGACATGGATATGGAGGAAGGAGGATCGAGCCGCTGTGTCATATGCGTAGTTCTTTTGTAATCTATAAGTATCTATCCGTGTGGTCTATGGGCGATAACCGGAAGAGAGCTGATGGTGTGAACGAGCGGAATCCTCCGCCGCGGGCGTCTGGATATCGACGATGCGTGCGCAAGATACCAAAGACCTTGAGTTCTTTGGAAAGAGCGCGGTGGTGGTCTTCACCGGCATCTTCGGGACGGGGACGATCTTTGGCCCGAAGCATCAGTTGGTGCGCGACGGCCTTACCGCCGCCATCTTCTGGGTATGCGTCGTGGGCTTTGCCGTGGCGGCACTATCTGGTGCGGCGATGACTCTTCAGCGTCGAGCTGGCTTCGCACGCGGCCGGCGAGTATTCACGATCCTGATGCTCCTTGGTTTTATTGTCGGGATCATCAGCTCAGGCACGCTCACGACGCTGCGAGACTGGCGATGAGGTGAGCAGGGTGGTCTGACCCCAATGTTGGGTGTCGGCGGTTCATCCCTGTCATCTTGATTTGCCGGCCCGCACGGGCTCAAATACCGCCATGCGACACAACGCCTTTCTCCGAATCGTGGCGGCAGGATCGATGACCGCCGTTCTGGCCGCTGTTCTCATGACCTGGGCCGCCGATGCCGGCACGTCGAAAAGCGCCCTGGAGTCCGACGATCAGGGCTGGCAGGACATAATGCCGCCCGCCGATCTGGCCGGCTGGTACCGCGTGCCCGTGCCGCCCGGGGGCAAGCTGGGCCGCGACCAGTGGCATGTCGATGCCGCCGCCAAGCTCCTGATCTGCGACGGCGACGGCGGCCACGACATGCTCCTGACCAAGAAGGAGTACGGCGACGCGATCTTCCACTTCGAGTTTCGATACACCCAGGTCGAGGGCAAATCCGGGTACAACAGCGGGGCGTACGTGCGCAACTCCGAGGACGGCGGGCTCTGGCACCAAGCCCAGTTCGGCGATGCCAGCGACGGCTACCTCTTTGGCGAAACCCGTACCACCGAAGGTGGCAAGCAGTTCTTCACCCTACAGAAGGACGTCAAGAACGGCCGGGTCAAGCCGGTCGGCGAATGGAACATCATGGAAATCAGTGCCCAGGGCAAGGTCCTGACCCTCTGGGTGAACGGGGCGGTGACCTGCAAGTTCGAGAAGTGCGGCACGCCCCAGGGCCATCTCGGGCTCGAAGGCGAGGGCTACCGCATTGAGTTCCGCAACCTGAAGGTCAAGCCGCTGGGCGGAGCGGCCGGGTCGACCTTCTCCAAGCCGGTGATCGATATCGGTGTGGTCGTCTCGGACATCGAGAAGTCGGCCAAGTTCTACACCGAGAGCCTGGGGATGACCGAGGTGAAGGGCTTCTCCGTCAGCGGTGAGCTCGGCCGCAAGATCGGCCTGATCGACAACCACCCCGTTGACATTCGTGTTTTCGTTCCCGCGGATACCGACTCCACCACCCGGATCAAGATGATGTCTTTCGCGGACGCGCCCGGTAAGGCTGCCGATCAGAGCTGGATCCACTCGACGCTGGGCATCCGGTACCTGACCATCTACGTTGCCAGCGCGGATGCGACCCTTGAGCGCCTGGCCAAGACCGGCGTCAAGCCGATCGGCGAAACACCGGTTTCGTTGGGTAAGAACCAGCGTCTGATCACAGTCCGGGATCCCGACGGCGTCTTTATCGAGCTGATTGGGCCGTAAGTCACCGGGGAGAGGTTGAGTGTGCTGACAAGACGGTAGTCGTGGGTGACGCACGTTTGCCCGGTGTGCGACGGATGATCCGGGGCGGTGATGGCCGACGTCGATACGCCGGTCAGTGAGCGTTCGGGCGGTCATGGGTTCAGAAGGTGGTTTTGGCTTTTCGCTGGAGGATGACGCTGCAGCGAGTCGATCAACGTATCCCTCTCGGTGGCAGGCCTCGGGTTAGAAGCCGTGGGCTCCCGCTTCAGTGCTTCCAGAACGGCATCGAAGGCTGGCTTCGATTTGCCCTGGCGATCGAAGAGCAACGGGTGGTTCACTCGCTTCCAAGGGAAATCGTTTAGCCAGCTCTGGCCGTCGTGCAGATTCCAGAATGAGACTCGGGCGACGACGTCGGAGTATTTGCGGAAGAGGCGGAAGAGCTGGGCGTACTGGTCGGCCTGGCGCCGCAGGATCTCGGCAGGACAACCGTCGCGGTAGGGATCGAGCTTGGCGAGTTCCCCGCGATACCTGCCGCCGTCCGCCCACCATCGTGACCGGGGGATGACGTCGATGTCGAGTTCGGACACCACCACTTTGACGCCGAGCTGGCGCATGGTAACGAGCGTGGCTTCAAGGTCGGTGAAGGGCAGGTGGTCCAGTTCGTAATGTCCCTGGAGGCCGATCGCATGCACGGGCGCACCCTTCTCGCGCAGCGAACGGAGAAGGCGGATCTGCTTTTCGCGCTTGCCGGGCAGCTCGTTGTTGTAGTCGTTGTAGATGAGCAGGGCCTGTGGATCCACCTCGTGGGCGAACTCGAATGCCTTGACGATGAAGTCCTCGCCGCAAGCCCTGCTCCAGCCCGACGGCCGCAGGAACTCCTTGCCGTCGTCCAGGGCCTCGTTGACCACATCCCACATGGCGATGCGGCCGCGATAGCGGCCGGCGACGGTGGCGATATGCGACTTCATGCGGGCGAGCAGCAGGTCGTGGCCGGCCGTGCCGTCGCCATCGCGGAAGAACCAGGGCGGTGTGCGGTCGTCTTTGGCCCAGACCAGGCAGTGGCCCACGACCTGAAGATGACGGGATGCGGCGAACTCGACGAACGCGTCCGGCCGGGTGAAGTGGAACGACCCTTCCGCAACCTGCACCGGGTTGGGTTTGAGGCAGTTCTCCGGCGTCAGGGCGCCAAACTGAGCGATGAGCAACGGCCAGTCGGTCGGGGTTTCGGGAATCCGGTCGCTGACGCCCGCGCCGATCGTGAAGAGGCCATCCGCGGCGGCACGCAGCGAACGCGGCTCGTTCGGTCCGGCTGTGGCCGATGGCCATGCCGTCAGCAGCCCGATGGCGGCCAGGAGGCCCCGACGGATTGACAGCTTCTGGGTCTGCATCGACACACCCATCATGAGGCGACAATCGGTTGCCTAACCATGGTCATGTGTGGCCGCTGGTCCTGGTACGACCCATGCCTCTATTTCGCCCAATGGCCTGTCATCGCTTCCTAATCCACCGGCCCCGGCCTGGTAATCCGCGGGGCGGTCGCGATCCTCGGCCGGACGGCCAGCCAGTCGACGCCCTGGAACCACGGGTCCGGTATCTGCCGCACTTCCTCGTCGCCAAGATATGGGCACATGGCGTCCACCCAGGCGATCAATCGCTGCAGGCTGATTGGATCCACCCGCACTTGGTGGTGCTTCCCACTGGAGGCATAGTCGATGAGCCGGCTCTTGTAGGAAAGGCCGGTCAAGGGCGCGGGCGTCTTGTAGCCGGCCGGATCGATTGTGCTGAAGGCCTCGACCATGAGCATGCCCGCCAGACCCCAGCCGGGGGTGGATTCGCGCGGTTTCCGATAGGGCTCACCCCAGCTGGGATGGCCGGTGAGAATCACATAAGGCTCGCTGAAGCCCAAGAAACCCGGCCGATCGGTCAAATCCAGCACCTTCTGGCCTTCGCCGTCGCCCTGGTGGCACTGGCCACAGTAGCGGTCGAGGACCGGCTTGGCGTATCGGGCATAGCTGACGGTGTCCTCGCCCCACGGCGGTGGCGTGATCTGCAAAGGCTCCCGGGTCACCGCCGTGCCCCGCGTGGTGTTCATCGGCGTGCGAGCGTGAGCCTCGTGGCAGCCTAGGCAGCCGCGGTACTCGCCCGGCATGAGCCCGACGAAGCTCCGCATCGTCTGCAAGGCCCGTTGGTTCTCGTCCAGCAACTGGAAGTGCAGGGGCATGCCGGAGGGGGCGTGGAAAGAGACTGACCCGTCCGAATCGATAGGCGCGGTGCCCAGGACCCGCTTGACCCCCTCGGACTGCACGATCGAGACCACCGGTCCGGTCGAGATGTACGGCCGCTTGTGCCAGTAGGTGTAGGTCTTCGGCTCGATGTGGAGAATCCGCAGGTAGCGGGCTTTGTCCTTCAGTTCGGGGGGCGCCCCCCGGTAGACATCGTTGCTGAACAGCACGCCCCCTTTGGGACTCGATCGGTCGGCACGCCCCGGCCAGGCAACCTGGTCGGGGATGATCGGTGGCCGGGGCCGTGGCTTGACTGGCAGGGCGTGAAGGATATTGTGTGCGCCCTCGTAGATCAGTTCTCGGTTGCCCTCCACGTCCATCAAGTATAGCAGGAACTTGCCCCCGCGGTTGGCGGACACCAGGAAGTCCTGCTCGCTCAGCGGATACGGCGAGTAGTAGGCTGGATACTTGCCACTGCAGTGATAGTCCGGGGATTCAATCGGGTCCACCGGTCCGTTGCCTGTCTCAGGCCAGGGCACGTCGGCCGTGATCTTGGTCAAGCCTTGCGGGAAGTTGAGACCCTGCGCCGGGTCGAGGATGGCCAACGAGCCGGCGAACCAGTCGTGATGGGCGCTGCCGGTGAGCAGGATACGGCGGCTGCCGGGGATGCACCTGGCATCCTTGGTCACGTCGGGCCAGACGCTTTGGTTGCCCCACAGCGTGTTGACCTGCATGCCGTCGGGGTTGACCGTCCAGAGCTTTTGGGCCCGCCACAGCGGCTTGTCGGTGTACTCCCAGCGGGTGTAGAGTACCCGGCCTTCGTGGGTAACCGAGGGCAGATAGTCGGGTTCGTTGTTCTGTGAGATCAGATACACATCGCGGCCGGATCGGTCGCATCGGGCCAGCACGAAGGCGTTGGTCGGGGGCATGCAGCGGACATAGGTGTGACCGCGCGTGGTGGTGAACACGATGTGCCGATCATCGGGCAGGTAGATCGGGTCGAGATCATCGTACGCCCCGTCGGTCAATTGGACGAGGCCGGTGCCGTCCACGTTGATTTCGTAGAGGTGAAAGGACTTCTCGTTGTGTGGCTTGTAGCAGAACAGCACCTTGTCGGCGTCGTAGGACAGATCGGGACGCCAGAAGGAACCGTGCAGCGGCGGCTGGGGCATGAGCTGGTTCAACTTGCCGTCGGGTGACAGGCCGTCCAAGATCAGCAGCCGGGCGCCGGGGACGGCCATGTATCCCAGCCGATGGCGGGTCTCGTGCCGCCACTCCGAGCCCTGGGGATAGGGCATGTCCACGAAGAGCACTTTTCCGAAGTCGACAACCGGATTGCGGAACTGGATCGATCGCTTGATCCGGCGGACTTCGAAATACGGCTCCGGGTCGTCGCCCGGCAGACTCGCCGCTCGCTTCTCCAGGTCGGCGAGGCGGGCCAGGTCGGCCGTGAAGTCCACCCGGCCAGGCCATCGCGATTGAATCCTAGCGGCCAGGTGGCGGGTCCACGTGACCTCGTCGCGGATCCGCTGGGGCGTCGGGTTGCCGTCGGCCTGGTGCAGCCAGTCACGCCGCAGGGTTTCCTCCGCCTCGCTCGCCGAGAGGTCGCGCGTCGGGGGTGTGGATGGTCGAACGTAGGGTGCCACGGGCTCCTGGAGGTAGGGCCGAAGCTGGACCCGGGCTCCAATCTGAAGGACCAGTTCGATCCACTCGGGTGAGCCGGTTGCGGCGTCGCCTTGGGCCTTGAGCTCCTCGAAACGTTTTCGGAGGTCATCCGCTTCCTCCCACTTCTTGCGGTCTTCGTCGGTCTGTTTGCTCCGCTGGTGCTCGGTCAGAGGCTTGTACTCCATCATGAGCTCGATGAGCCGCGCGGTCTGCTCGATGAGCGGCCCACTCCTGCGGGCGGTGACGTATTGCGGCAGGCCGGCGCCGGTCCAGGTCGTGAAACAACGGGATTCCTCAGGGAAGGCCCGCCGGAGCACCGCGAGCGCCGCATTCAGGACTTCGGGATCGAGCCCGGCATCCCTCTCGACCACGGCCCGGCGACAGCGGAACAGCATGTTGGCGAACGAATCGGCAGGGCCGCAGATAAAGCCGGCTCGCTCCTGCAACGCCTTGAACGCCTGCTCGGCTGGCTCGGCACCGGCCTGATATAGGCTCTTCACTTCCTCGGCCGTCAATGCGTCGCCGTAGACTCGCAGATCGTCCAGGCCGCCCTGGAAGTGCTCTCCGGTGCCGCCCAATGAGCCGATGAAGAAAGGAACGGCCCCGTTCGACGCGATCGTGCCGGGCCGCTCCAGCCGGGCGATCTCCCGTCCGTCGAGGTAGACGCGCATGTGCCGGCCGTCGAACGTGGCGGCACAGTGATGCCATCGGCCGTCGAGGACCTTCGCGGGCTCGACCGGGCCGTCGCACTCCACGTATCCGCCGATGTTCAGACCCAGCGACAGGATCGTGCCGTTTTCCTGGAACGAGAAGAGCACGCGATGCGCGCACTCCTGGCGGATGATCTCGCGGAATCCCGACAGATCCGAAGGCTGCACCCATGCGCACAGGCTCAGCTTGTCGATCGTGCCGCCGCGCAGGCCGGCGCGGGTCTGAAGGTAGTATTCGCCGGTGAGATACAGGGCGGTGCCGAACACACTCGGGATTCGCCTCAGGGTCGTGGGTTGCCGGCCGGAAATAAGCGATCGAAAGCCGCCGTGCAGGGCGGTGTTGTGGTCCTGGCCACTCGCGTCGCGACAGATGTCGCCGGAGGCTTCGTCGAACGTCCAGTGGGCGATCAGCGGTGGTGAACCGGCTGGCCCAGGGCTCGCTTCTCCGTACGTGGCTGTGCTGCTGGTCACGGCCAGTGCAGGAATCAACAGGAGAATCGCGGGAAGCCCAGGTGCGAGTCGGTTGTTCATGCAAACCTCTCTCTTCGACCACCGGATTGCCGGTACTTAACGCTGCGTGGGTGGTCGGCTGCAATGACGCTCTGACGACGGATGGCTCTGTCTGAGATCTGGGAGACAGACGCCGGAGCTTGGATTCTACGACAAATGGCCGGTCCGAATCTAGAGGTCGGCCAGGTTGCGGGCTCACAACGCCGTTCGTGCGTGCCTGGCCCATCCGAAACGCAACACCTTGGCCGACTGGCCCTGGACCGTCCATTCAACGTGGACAGGTGGTAGGGCAGGCGGTTCTCGCTGAAGGCGAGGTTCGCCTGCCGGATAGGCTGATGGGTGACCGCTACCCAGGTGACCGCCGTCTGCTCACTTCATGCAGTTCGGATCCGCCAGTTGGTTCTCGCCGCTGTAACACCGCTGGAAGATGCCAAAGTCGGCTTGGTCCACGTCATGATCTTTGTCGAGGTCGGTTGCCGAGCACGTCGGGGTATCGCTGCGCGGAACGGCCGGTCCTGAGAAGCACGATGCAAATGTGTTGAGATCCTCCGCGTCCACGTCGCCGTCGTCATCGAAGTCGGCCTGGCCGCAAACGGCGGGGACGATTATCGCGTCAACGGTGGCCTCGGCGTCGATCGAGACGTTCTCGCTGGCGAGCAGAAGATAACCTTGACCGCCGTTCGCGCCGCTCGAGTAGTAGAACGGATCCCAGGCTACGGGTTCGGTGCTGAGTCCGCCGCCCGCTCCGCCGATGGCTCGGATCTGGGCCGTTTCGCCGAATACGATCATACCGGCGTGCAGCTCGATGTTGCCTCCCGCGCCTCCTCCTCCGGGTCCCCCGTGGGCGAACACGTTGGCGAAAGCCACTCCCCCATGCGATCCGTTGGCCAGCAACTTGCCGGTTAGGCTCAGGCGCGCTGGGGTCGAGATCTGGAGTCCTCCCGCACCTCCTCCGCCGTCTCCTCCGGGGATGTCGACGCCGAAGAGCAGGCGTCCGCCGCCGCCCCCTCCACCGGAGCCTCCTCCGCCCTGCTGGCTGGGCACAAGCCTCGGCCGAGGAACGGCCCGGCCGCCGGCTGCCGGATTCGTTCCGGTGCGTGACGTTGCTCGCCGTCCCGGTGTCGCCATGCCGCCGCCGCCCCCGCCGTTGCCCTGGCCGGCAGGAGGTGGCCCGCCCATCCCCGGAGCGGGACCGGTACCCATCTGGCCCGCGCTGTTTTTGCCGAGCGGGCCGCCATCCCAACCGCCCGGCCCTCCCGTGATGCCGAATCCCGATACATCGATGGTGCCCTCAATGAGCACGTCCCCGGTTGCCGCGAAGAACACGGGCGTGTTGAGGTCGTTGGGTTCGAAGCTGATCCTCACGTTCGGCGGGATGCGGATGGTCGTGAAGTTGAACACGCCGTCGGGCGCGAGGTCGTTCAGCACAATCTTCTGGTTGCCCGTGGGTGTGAAAGGCCCATCGGAACCGTCCGAGACGATGCCGCTGGCCACCACGGCGGGAACGGCCGCCAATCCGAAAGCCGACACTGCGCTGAGTACGAGTGTTCGCATGGGATTCCTCCTCCAATTCGAGAGGCAGGCGTTTGCCTGATTCGAGATGCTTCAGTCGACTCGGGCCGCCCACGGCGCCTGGCCGTGTGTAGCTATTATACTGCCGGTGTCCAAGTGATGGAAGGACTGGTCTGCCCTCGGCGATCGGCGGCCCGCCGGCCACATCGGAGCACGTCTGGCCTGGGTTGGCGCAACGATGAGGGAGTCGCCGTCGAGCGGAACGGGAGGACCATGCTGGCAGGGTGTTCACAGCTCGCGACCACAGCGGGCCCGCTCCGGCCAAAGGTGACGTCGGCGTCCGCGTTGCAACCTGTTGCCTCCGTCTAGGAATCCCTCGCACGAGCTCGGCCAGGCAACGAGCCGCGGACTTGACTTGACGCAGGTCGGAGCCGACCATGATGCAGGTTCGAGGCATGATGCGGGTGGCCTTGTGAAGGCCGCCCGCACGAGAGGAGAGCAAGAATGGCCCCTGATCCGTTGACCCCGTACGGCAACCGGCCGATGGTGACGCCGATCGTCAATGCCGTCAATTATGAGTATCTTTCGTTCGAGGTGCTCCGTCAGATTACCGACGGCGAGATCGATGGCTATACGTACCATCGAGATGACAACCCGACCGTGCGGGAGGTCGAACGCAAGATTGCCGACCTGGAAGGGGCGGAGGACTGCATCGTCTGCACCACCGGGATGGCCGCCTGCACGATGGTCTACTTGACCTATCTCAAGTCCGGCGACCACCTGATCATCTTTCACGACACTTATGGCGCGAACTACAAGGTGGCCCTGATACTCGAGCGGCTGGGCGTCAGCATCACCTGGCTGAGTGCGGATGAATCGGGTCGTCTCGGCGAGCACGTCCGACCGAATACCCGGATGATCTTCCTGGAAACGCCCAGCAACCCGCTATGCAAGATCCTGGATATACGTTCCGCTCGCAAGGCTGCGGACACCGTCGGGGCTCTGCTCGTCGTCGACAATACCTTCGCCACGCCGTACCACCAAACGCCCCTCCGACTGGGGGCGGACCTGGTGATCCACAGCGCCACCAAGGCGCTCGGCGGCCACAATGATCTGATGGCGGGTGCAATCGCCGGGTCCATGGAGCACTACAACCAGCTGTGGTTTACCCGACAGGCCATCGGCACGACGCTGGACGCCTACTCCGCTTTTCTGCTGGAACGCGGGCTCAAGACCTTTGAATTGCGCACCGAGGCCATGGCCCGCGGAGCCCAGATTGTGGCCGAGTTCCTGGCCGGGCAACCGAAGGTGTCCCGGCTGGCGTATCCCGGCCTAGCCAGTTGCCCGGGCCATGCCGTCGCGGCGAGCCAGATGCAGCGTGGCTTTGGCGGAATGCTGGCCTTCGACGTCGGCGAGGAGGAAGAGGATGCCAAGCGGTTCATCGCCGCCCTCAAGACCATCTACCACGCGGTGAGTCTCGGGGCGACTGAATCGCTGATCTGCATTCCGTACTTGACCACCATGCTCTACTTGCCTCCAGAGCTTCGCACGGGTTTTGGCGTCCGGAAGAACACCGTTCGACTGTCCATCGGGATCGAGCCGCCTGAGAAGCTCGTGGCCGACCTGAAACAGGCTCTGGCATGCGTGCCGCAGCGCGTCCTATCCCCCGCCTGACCAAGAGAAGCTGCTCCTGATCCGCTCATCGATCCAGGCCCCGAACGGTCCGCTTTCAGGTCGTCGGCGATCTGAACCGCGACTCGCTTCGTTTCAGGCTCATGCTCAGAGCCCACGCGACCGCAGCCGCAATGACGAGCACGGACAGCAGGCTCTGGCTGGCATACCAGACATGGCGGTCAAGGGTCAGTGGGGCGAGGACCAAGAGCCGGGTCACAAACAGACTGGTCAGGAAAGCCAGGAAGCCGAGCTCCTGGAGAGTGACGGCCATGCCGGCGGCCAGCAGCCCACAGGTGAGCCACGGCGCGAGGCCGATCGGACCCGTCGAAGAAGCGAGCGCGGCCGCCAGCAGCACGATGAGAGCCACTATGGCCAGCCAGCGCTGCCGGAAGATGAGCCGGAGAAGCAGCATCAAGGCCAACACGATCAAGCCGCGCGTCATGGCAAGCAAAGCGGCATTGACCAGCGAATTGGCCGTGAACTGGTACCCTGACAGTCGGCCCGGTTCCCAATCCACAACCGGACCGACCAGCGCCGCCCACGGGTGCGCGGACTGAAGTCCGACCCAGGCATTCAGCTGCTGCAGGATGAAGATCGCCACGCCGGACGCGGCACCCAGGACAATGTCGTGTCCCACCAGCGGATCCCGGATTCGACCGGCCAATACCCGAGTCCACGAGATGAGCGAATGGGGCCAGAAACGGCGGACGTACGGTTCGATGGCCATGTAGTAGATCCACACCATGAAGGATGTGAAGAGAGCGAGCTGTGACGCCGACACAAACCAAACCACCGCGGCGACAAAACTCTCAGGGACGGAATGTCCGAGGACGTATAACACGAACTGCATCCCGAAAACCGCGATTGCGATCTGGCTTGCCCCTCGGCGATCACTTGTCTTTCGGCGAGCATTGTTCCATGCCAACGGCATCGAGGCGATCAGCGTGCCAATGAAGATCAGGCTTGTCGCGGTCTGCCCACCCACCGGGGGAGGTTGGTGCCCGCTCGTGCGATCGCCGTCGTCCCGATCGGTCTGTCCACTCGCCTCTGAAGACCGAGTAGCCCGAGTAGGCTCGGCGGACAGATGAGCGCCGACGTTGAAGCGAATTCGACCTTCCTGGAGATCAGCCCGCACTCGAATCGAAGTCGCCCCCACTTGAGCCGGTTCCCAGAGCCTGACACGGTCGTCTCCGGAGACAAGCCTGAAATCGCTCATCTGCAGGCCGGCTAGGCTGAACAGGGTCGCCCAGGGCGAATCCCCGCGGGAGCCGACCCTGACCTTCCTCGAGCCCCAACCGTCCAACCACCGAAGGTGCCCGTCCCCGGTCAGAAGAACCTCGACCTGATGCCCTCCAGGGGGTTGAGTCTCAAAGACACTGAAATCCTGGGATGACTCGGTGGACCGACCAAAGAGCCTGTAGCGGTAACAGAGGACCTCCATGCCTATCGGCAACGAGGGAGTCGATTCGGCGGGCTGAGTCGTCGTGCCACGAATCGCGTTCCATCGCTTGTGGTCAACCTCGAAGGCTTGCACGCACGAGTAGCTCGCGGGATCGTACCCGAGCGTTCGCAGGATCTCCTCCGCTTTTTGGCCGAGCACCTCAGGGGGCAGCGACAGCCGGGCACGGGAGATGAGCAACGTGCTACGGGCCAGCAGCAGGGCGACGATGAGGCCCACAGCGACAAAGAGAGCACCCGCGATGGCCGCGACAGCCGCTCGGCGGGGACGCCTTGGGGAGTCGGCCACCACGTGAACCGGGGGTGTTTCTCCGGAGGCCACCATCGCGGCCAATACCTCGCCACCCGGAAGCTCGCCGAGCACATCGTAGACGGACTCGGGACGATGGCGCGGATCAGGTTCCAGGCAATCCAGGATCACACGCTCGAGCTTTCGGTCGAGGTCGTTCGCCCACGCGCTCGGCGGTGAGATCACCCGCGAGGCATCCGGGAGACCGCCGGTGCTGGGTTCGGCGGCCGGCCGCCCCGTCGCCAACTCGTACAGAATCAGGCCCAGCGAGTAGACGTCACTCTGGATGGTTGCCGGTTCGCCACGCCGGACTTCCGGAGCCATGTAAGCGAGCGTACCGGCACGTTCAGAGGTGGCTGCATCGGACACGGAAACGGCGATGCCAAAATCGGTCAGCCGGACTTCGCCGCGTTCGTCGAGCATGACGTTGGCCGGCTTGAGATCGCGATGCAGAATGCCGCGGTCGTGGGCGGCGGCCAGGCCGAGGCAAAGCTGACGCGCGACGTGGCAGGCTTTTTCCGGAGCGAGACGTCCCACTCGCTTGAGGAGGGTGGCGAGGTTCTCCCCATCGATGTACTCCATCGAGATGAACGCCTCGCCGTCGACTTCGCCGATGTCGTAGATGCGGCATACGTGGCGATGGGTGATTGTCGAGGCCATGCGGGCCTCGGCGTAGAATCGGGCGAGCCATGCCGGATCGGAGCCTCGACCCGCGGTGAGGAACTTCAAGGCCACGGTCCGAGAGAGCCGGAGATCCTCGGCCCGATAGACCTCGCCCATGCCGCCCCTGCCCAGAATGCTGATGATCCGGTACCGCTCCGCCACCCGAGTGCCCGAAGGCCACCGATCCGACGCGGACTGCGTCGAGATACCCGCCGTTGATGCGACCGCTTGGGTGTCCTGTGCGGCCGAGGCTGCCAGAAGCGTCTTCGTGGTGTGATACTGGAGAAGGGATTCCACTTCGGCTCGCAGAGCCGGATCCTGTCCGCAGCGCGCCTGCAAGTAAGCGCGACGGGTAGAGTCATCCATTTCACAGACGGCCAGAAACAGCTCCTTGGCCTGCTGGTGAAGAGAGGGTGTCATTGACTCCCATCCTTGTCGCCCAATTCGCGCCGGAGCCACGCCCTGGCCGCGGTCCACTCGCCCTCAACGGTCCGTTTCGAGACCCCGAGAACGGCGGCCACTTCCGCGACGTTCAATCCCCCGAAGAACCGCATCTCGACCACGGATGCCTGCCTCGGATCCAGGGCGGCCAGCCTCTCCAGAGCGTCATCGAGCGCCAGGACGTCCTCGTCCCGGCCCGGGCTGAGAGCGATGTGCTCGTCGAGTTGGAGCCGGACGGCGTTGCCCCCACGCTTGGCCCGGCGGCGCGATCGAGCATGGTCTACCAGGATCCGGCGCATGGCCTGGGCTCCAACCGCCAGAAAGTGAGTCTTGCCCTGCCAGTTCACTCGGCTTTGATCGACGAGCTTGAGATAGGCCTCGTGGACCAGAGCGGTTGGGGTCAGGGTGTGTCCCACGTTCTCACCTGAAAGGAACCGAGCGGCCAAGTGCCGCAGCGGCTCGTAGAGGAGCTCAAACAGCTGCTCCGCGACGGGCCTGCCGCCACCGGCCTGGGTTACGATTTCCGTGATCTGCTCGCGGATGTCGCTTGCCATCTCTCGTGCAACCCAGCCAGGAGTCAAACCCGAAACAGGCGACTCCTATTGTCGGGAGGGGACAGCTGATGTGCAAGCGTTCACCATTTCACCACGAAGCCACCGGTCATCCACTTGCTCGACTCGACGGAATGGACCACGGCCCACTCTCCTGCCCGAACCTCCCCGGCGCGGGCCATCTCGTCCAGGTGCAGCAGGATCGATGCCCCGCCACAATAGCCCGTGTTTCGCGCCCGGAACTTGACTCGCCGCCTGACCTGGTCTGGCGAGCAGTCCAGGTATTCCATGAATCGCTTAAGACCATCATCGTAGAGCTGCATACTGGGAATCGAGAGGATGAAATGGCCAATCAGCCCGCGGTCGATCCCCAGCCGGTTTATCATCCGGGCGATTCCCTCGAGCAGCAAGCGGCCCGCATCGCGGTTGACCGCCGCGAAATCCTGATCGAGATGGTGCAACCCCTGTTCGTAGATGTGCTGGATCTGCCTGGCCGGATCGGCCAGGTTGGCCACACCCCCACCCGCCGTCATGGCGGGCGGAAGCCTGCCGCCGACCGACTCGACGCACGTTCCGACGATTTCCCGTGACAGCGGTTCGCCGGACGAGGCCTGCGAAGACCGGAGCACGACCGCTCCGCTGCCGTCCGCCAGGATGTAGCGCAAGGCTGCGTGTTTCTTGGTCACCCGGGCCGGGTTCAGGTAGGCGGCCCGGAGGTACACGCTTGAAAGCTGTGGATAAACGACCAGGGCGGTCCGGTATCGGCCCACGCGCAACGCGTCGTAGGCGATCTGGACACCCTTGCCCACGCCGGAGCAGTTCGAGTGAATCTCCATCTCCGCGCACGTCTCGATACCCAGCCTCTCCTGCAGCAAAGCCGAGGTCGGAGGTGTGCTTTCGTCGTAGTTTGAACTGGCGAGGATGATCAGCTCGACGTCCGTAACACCCAGGCCGGCATCGTCTAGCGCCCGTCGGCAGGCATGCTCGGCCAGGTCGGCCACGGTATGGGTTAGCCAGCCGGTCGCAGGGTCAATCGCAAAATGCCGCTGTTCAATACCACTTGTAGCCAACATTCGGCTTCCGACGGTCTGAATGAAGGACTGAACGCGCTCGGGGGCGCCGGTGAGCAGGCCGAGGACTGCATCAATCCGCGCGTTGGGAACCGGCTCGTTGGGCAGGAATGATCCCGTGCCCGCGATGAATACGCGACGTAGAGCGTTACTCACAGCGTCCTTCCTTTCTTGCTGTTGACGCCATGGGAGAGCACCTTGATCATTGATCGTGCCGGCCGGCCGCGGGTCGCGCTTCACACTCGCTGCAAGTAAGCCGCCCCTTTAGGGTCACCAACGCGACCGGCCGGCGTCGTACTCGGGCCACACGACATTCCCGTCTCCGGTAGGGGGGCTCGACCCTCCGGCCCAGATCTGCCCGCACGTCCGACTGGAAACACTCCAGCCGTTATCCTGGACGGATGCCGCGAGCCGACAGAGACCGGGTCCGTGACGGGAATGTCACGCGGCTCGAATTGTCGCTCCACAGGTCGCGAGCTTGCCTCTCTCGCAACGCCTCGCACCGCGCACGGCCATGAGCTGCCGAGCCCTTGCGTTCACCAACCCACGCGACGGCGGACACCGGAAACCGCAGTTGAAACACGAAATGCTCCGGGCATTGGACACATGCAGCGGTCATGGGCGGTCGGCAGAACACGGGACAAGACACCAATGGAGCGGGACCCGCGCCCGAGGTCGTCCATCGAGCCCGGGCCCCGCCATCGACTTTGCTGGACCCCATTTCTTTAGAGGATTGTCTTGTTCCAGGACGACCCACGAACTCATGGTTGCCCAGGTCAGACCGGGAGTTGAACGTCGCCCAGCAGACTTTCGATCAACGCGGTGATGTCTTCGCATCCCGAGGCGACCGCCAAGGTCGTGCCGGCCAGCAACAGCCCAAGTCGTGCAAACACTTTCTTCAACATGATATAACTCCCTTTGCCGCGTGGAGAATCGGGTTCGTTGGCTTGCCCCGCCCACGCACGATGGGGCAACCGTTCGCGCCGGCGCCGGAAGCCTTTTCCGACTGTCCCGGCCACTTCACTACGCGACAAGTCACGTTTCCGTCCGCAGCGCTCCGCTCCAACAATGCCAGAGAACCCTAAGCCAACCGGAACGGGCCCGGCAGAGGCCTGATTAGCAAGCAGACGGGTTACGGGTGCGCCTCGTGGACCGTCAAGACCGCATCCTCTCGGCTTCTTTCTTGACGAGCCCAGGAAAGGAGGTAGGATGCTTGGTGGAAGGGATGCAGCGGCAAGAACAGGCATCTCCACCACGTCCCAGCCGGCGTTTTTGAGGTCGGGATGCGACACGCCCCCCGGATACCCCGCTGGCGACGAGTGCCGCCAAGGCACTGCCGTTTCTGAGTTGTTCTTCGACATTATGGGCCAATCCCGAGGATCGGCCAAGCCAGCCGATCACCTCCCGTCAGGGCTCAGGCTGCCCTATCGAGTGGGTTTGGGAGGAACGCGATGAACACGGGTGTTGTTCGACCGGTCGTTAGTTTCGGCATCGGCTTGCTGCCGCTGGTCACCGTACTTGCGTCGCTGTTGACGGGTTGGCCTTTCGAAAAGAGTATGCCCTGGGAACGCCAGGCCGTCGCCCGACAGACAATCCCCACAGGTGTTGTGTTGGTCAGTGCCGTGTCCAGGAAGGCACACCACGCCTCCAGAACTCCCGCCGAGTTGGATGTCTCCATTCCCCTCGACGGCCGGCAAGCGGTCGAAGGGCGGCTGAACGACGACGGTACCGGCGATCTTGAACTCATACTCAGGTTCAGTGCTCCTGTTCGGGCTGCGGATGGCACCTTGGATGCGACCGAGATCCTTGTGACCGGCGGGGCATGCGGTCATGCCGAGGTGGCCGGAGATGGTGTCGGCGATGCCTGTGATCTGTGCCCCGGTGCGAACGACCGGCTAGACATCGACGCTGACGGTACTCCGGACGCCTGCGACAACTGCCAGAGGGAGGCCAACGCGGATCAGGCGGACGGCGACGGGAATGGGATCGGGGATGTCTGTGACCATACTGCGTCGGCCATCGTGGCCGCTTCGACCGGCAACGCCGTTGTCCAGCGAAGCAGTCTGCGCACCTCGCCACCGGCTCACGCCTTCAAGGACGCTGCGGTAGTCCCTAGAAACGGAGCTATCCAGATCGCCGACCCACTACTCATCGGCCACATTGTCCCCGTACGGCGGCCGCTCTTGGTCGCCCAGCCGTTCAATGCCTTGGAGGTTGGCGCCGTCGGCCAGGTGGAATCTCCAGGCAGCTCGGCCGCGGCCGGTGGTGCCCAATCGCCTTCTGCGTCGATCACCGCCGCGACCACCTGGGACGCCGGGGTCTGTACAGGCTACTGTCCTTACACGATCCCGCAATTTGACATGGACATGGACGGTGACGTTGACCAAAGCGATTTCGGGATCATCCAGTCGTGCTGGGGCTGTCATGTGGAACAGGGTGTTCTTCACGGTTGCCCCGAGTTTGAGACGAACGAAGGTGCCGTGAGTTGTCTGTATGCCGACCTCAATGCAGATAACAGCGTGGATGGAGACGACCTAGCGGTGTTTGCCCGCTGCCACTCAGGCCCGGATGTGCCGGGTAATCCAAGGTGTGGAGACCGCAACTGCAACGGCATCCTCGATGCCTTCGAGATCAAATGGTGCACTGGCTGTGGCGAGAGTCTGGATCTCGATGCAGACCTCATTCCGAGCGAGTGTGACAATTGCCCCACTTACAACCCCGACCAGGCGGACCAGGACGGTGACGGCACGGGTGACGTTTGCGACAACTGTCCTGCCGTGCCCAATCCGGACCAGGAAGATGCGGATCGCGATGGCATCGGAAATGCGTGCGACTCCAACGCGGGCGCGGACGGGGATGAGGATGGAGTTCCGAACGCGACGGACAACTGCCCGACAGTATCCAATCCCAATCAGCATGACTCGGACGGAGACACCTTGGGTGATGCTTGCGACAACTGTCCTGCGGTGACGAATCAAGCTCAGACCGATTCCGATGGCGACGGCATCGGAAACGCCTGTGACAACTGTCCCACGGTCGCTTGCTCCAATTTGAAGGACGCGGACAACGACGGAGTCGGAGATATGTGCGATCCGGACGCGGACAATGATGGGATCTGCAACGTGGGCGGTCCCCTTGCAGACACCGTACGGGGCGTTCCGGCGGGCGGTTGTCAAGCGGGGCCGAACGGGCAAGACAATTGCCTGCTGATCCCCAATTATGACGCAGCGGATCAGGACGGTGACGGTGCCGGCGATGCCTGCGATCCATGTCCCAACACGCCACCTCAGGACTGCGATGCGGCCGAGTTCAGGTCCCGTTGCTGGGGCCGGCCGAGCGAAGCCTGGGGAGCACCGGCCGGGTTCGGCGCCAATCTCGATATCTCGCAGGGGTTCGGTCCGCCGGACTTCCCGCCACTGAGCTTGAATCCCGTGACAGGGACCGCACCATTAATCTCGTCGGACATGAACCAGGCCGTCGGCGATCGGTTCCGGTTTGCGGAGCGGGTCACCCAGAACGGCCTGGTGGATATGGCGACCGGCAGTCCGCTGCTGCGGGAGGTGGATTTCGAGTTGCCCTTTGGCGGAGCCGTGTTCCGGCACGTCCGCACATATGGCGATGATGTTGCGGCGGAAGCGTTCGCCTGGTGCAGTGATTCGGAGCCATGCACTTACTCCGGCTCACAGGCGTGCTACGAGGGGAACCCCAACGGCAGCTTCTGGGATTGGGTGGGTACCAACTGGATGATGGGTGAGAACCCGGTTTTCCTTCTCAGCGCCGAGTACAAGAACATCGTCACGCCCGGCCCGCGCCGCTGCTACTTCATTCCCGACGCCCACCATGCGATTCCCTTTGAATGGAACGCAGGTGCCGGAAGATACGAGGCCCCCGCGTGGTTCGACGCAACTCTGACCTGCAAAGGAGCGTTCAACGACGATGTGACCAAGCCAGCGGAGTTCCAAGTCCAGCTTCACCGCGGTGCACTGACTTACACGATCCGACCCCTCTACGAAGACGACTGGCAGATTCCCATGCCCCCCGATCAGACCGTGAGCGTTCACGCACCGCCCTCCGAAGGGGGACGCGGATTCCCGTATATCGGGGTCGTGGACAAGATCCAGGATCGCTACGGAAACGCGGTGGAAATGGTCTACTGCGACAACATCCGCCAATTCGCCTGCGGCAAGGCGCCGCCGAGTGGTTGTCCACAATGTTGCCAGAACTGCAATCGCAAAGGCCAGCTCAGCGCGGTGAGACTACGGGACAGCGGCGGCGCCGTCCGTTGGACACTGCTGTACACCTACCGCGAGTTTGGGCACATCCACGACGACGGACCCAGCAACTACACGACTCACCGGCCCGGCCTGCATCAGCAGACCATGCTGCACTCCGTCCACGTCTACAAGGGTGATTTCTCGGATACAGAGCTAGCCCAACGATACAAGTGCTTGACGCTCGGGCTCGACGTATTCAGCGGCCGGCCTACCTTCAACGAATACGACGCCATCAACGACGTGGAAGTGTTCGGTCTGCCCACGAATTGGGTGATTGAGGCGCGGTATACCTATCAAGAGTCCGGGTATGGTGCATATGGCATGCACACCGTGATGCACCCGGATGGTACTTCCAGCCTGGAGTACTGCAACTCATACATGAGCGCGAACGGACCCGGAAGTGGGCAAATCCTTGATGCCGCAGAGTCGCCGAATCCGCTGCTCAAGGCCGTGGTCAATCGCCGGGGTGAGAGCAATTCGAGCCCCCTGGTTCAGGACCGGACCGTGTACTGGTGGTGGGGGGGGCCTGACTTCAGTGGCCATCCAATCCAATACCACCATCTGCGGGCCGTGTTCCGCAACGACAGCATCAACGCCGCCTTGCGCGAGGCCAGGGAAATGCTGCCGAGGGTGACAGAGAACATCCTTCTCGAAGACGTCGGCTGGGAGAAGTACGCCGACTTGTCCACACAACCGCTGGTTTACAGTGGCGCCGACGCGGAAAAAGCCGCCATGTACCAGTTGGCCCAGGCCGGCCAATTGGATCTCGACTATACCGTCTACGCAACGACCGGCGTCCATGATTTCGTTGACCGACGCCAGGGATTCGAGGGCGATTTCGCCCTATACCGGTTCATCGTCTATCCGAGGGATGGTGGTTCTGTGGCGAGAAGCACCGGGGCGCAGCTGAGCCCGGGTCTTCCGGTCTTCGATCCCACCCTGTTTCGCTACCCGTATCGCGTTCCCAAGGTCACCGGCTACTGCCAGTCCGACTCTGAGTTCATGGATCCGGACTTCAACGCACCCCGTTTTGTGATGATGATCGATGAGAAATCGGATTCCTTTCACTACAACGCCTTCACGCGCAGCGGCCTTCGTACCCGACGAGTCCTCGAACTCAACCCGGCAGGCCTGGTCCTGAAGGATCGGAAGTGGTCCTTCGAAGGCAGCCCCGATGGCTCCGTCGCGACTGACACCGGGCAATCTGAGCGGTTCATTTACGACACGCACGGCAGGGGCAAACTGCTCGAACGCCGGACGCTGGGCTGGGACGCTGCGACCGACGGTCAGGAAGGCAGCGAGGGACTGATCTACGTGTATCGCTATGCGGGAGGAACCGTCGACCGCCCGGAGGGCGAGTTGGAGGCGGTCGGCGTGAAGCGGGGAATCAACGGTACCCCGGCGTTCACGAGCTACACGGTCAGGCACCGCCACCGGCCCGAACTCGTACTGACACAGGTAGACTTTCCATCGCCCGTTCTGGACTACAAGACCACAGCCGGAAACAGGACGGACACGACCTATGATTTCTATCCGCCACCGGACGATCCTGACTTGCCTGAGTCCGTGCTCTGGAAACGCCGAGCCGTCAAGGAGATCATCATTCGTGGTCCGGCGGGCCAAGGCTCTAGCCGCGGCAACACCGTCTGCCTGTTCAGGCACATGCTCTTCAACGAACTGGGACACCAAGTCTGGTCGGGCGAAGGCAGCCGCACTGTGCCCGAAGAGATTCCTATAGTTTTCTATGTCACTCACGACAAGTACGATGACTATGGTCGCCAGACACTACACGCGGTAGATGCCGACCCGACCGAGTTCGCCTATCCTGAAGGGTGGGCCCGCGTCGGGGATGGACAACCGCTGAATCTCAAAACCGAGCTTCACTACGACGACTTCGGCCTTGCCTGGACCAGGTCCCCCGACGGACGCGAGCAGCACATTGTGCGTATTCTGGATCCTCTGGACCCTCAGGCATTGACGATCTGGAAATACTCGGACGTGGTGGCCGTAATCGGCCAGGGCGGGGCGGTGTCTCACGAAGTCCGGCAGCCGGTCGAGATTCAGCGATACGAAGGGCTGAGCCTGAAATCCACGCAACAGGTGAAGATCCCGCTTCTGGCGTCCTACCCGCCCCAAGGCGCCGAGGCATACGGTCCAGCCGATGTCCTCTCGGACTCCACGCTCACCTACGATGAATCCGGCAGGAATGTCGTCGGCGTTTCGAGCAGGGGTGTCAACGCGGGTGTTGTCTCGGCCAGCGTGAGCTACCATCCGAACGGACAGATCGCGAGCGAGAAGGCGCCCGATGGTACAATCACGCGCTACGTCTACGATCAGAGGGGGCGGTTGGATAGGATCTACCGGGGAACTCACGACGAACATTGGGGGACCTCCTGCGATCCGGGCCATGATTCGACGTGCAACACATTGACTTGGCTCGACGACCTCATCCTCGTTGAGAAGCGATACTACGGAACGGGTATCGCCGATGCCAACAAGCTGGTTACGGTACGCCACTATCGTGATGAGACCAGCAACCCCTATCACATCTGGGACACAACTCTGAACGGCAACCAGGGCGGCTACTCACCACCCTTGAACGAGGATGAGGTGGGCTGGACCGATGTTGACCGTTACGACTGGCGTATGCGCGAGGTGTGGGTCACCCGCTACGGTTCCAGAGACGACCAGGGGCGGCAAACGGCGCTGACCCACACAGTGACCTGGTACGACAACATGGATCGGCCCTGCTTCATCGCCCAGTATGGCAGCGAACTGCCCAGTGCCTCCATCCTGTCACTGACTCCGGAGGGTGTTCTCAGCCCAGACATGACCTACGATGGGATCGAACACAACGGCAGTGCCATCGTTGCCCTGCTAAGCGTCGCGCCGAAACCGATCAGTCTGACGGAGAACATCTACGACAGCTACGGCCGGACCAGGGAGGTCCGCCACTACCGGAACAGCAGCGAGTACACATCCACGTTTAGTTACTACGATTACGGGGGGCGCCTGCTAGAGAAGACCACTCCCAACGGCCTCGTCCGGAAGTACGAATACAACGCCAACGGCCAGCAGATCTGGAGTCGAAGTGAAGCGGGCGGGGTGGCCGTCAGCAAGTCAGAGACACGGTACAACGCTCTCGGTCAGGCGGCCGAGAATATCAGCTATGAGCTCAAAGCGGGCGCAGCTGGCACGGCGGAGAGCGACTACATCAAGAGCTGGCGCTTCAACTGGTACGACCAGGCGGGCAAGACGATCGCCACCGCTGACTACGGCACCAATGCCGACACCTTTACGACCGGGACGGCTCCAACGCGTGGAGATCACCCGCCTGTGAGCTCGATGGGTGCGCGGGTCGCCCATTACGAATACGACGAAGCAGGGCGCCAGAGACGGATCACCAACCCGGATGGAACGGTCACGGCCAACGAGTACGATGGCCTGGGGCGCCTCGTTCTGACCACCGAGGACGCCGACGGCCTCCGTCGTCAAACGGCATACCGGTACGAGTGCTCCGAGCCTTCCGGGTCAGACTGCATGGGCAATCGACTTGTGGCCGTGGCGGCGATCGCGCCAATCGCCGGCCGTGCGGGCCAAGTCAACCGGTGGGCAGACATCGATTGGCAGGCGAGCGACAGTTCCCTCCAAGTGACCGGTCTCACCTATGGGGCAGACGTGGTCAACACCGCTGGGAGCGTCATCAGCAAGAGCAATGGCTGGATCAAGGATGTTCACTACCCGGACCCGACGACCGGGCAGCCCTCTGCCGCCGCCTCCTTCACCTTCACGTACTATAGCGATGGTTCGGTCGCATCACGCAAGGACGCCAAGAGCAACGAGTTCCGATACCGCTACGATGAGGTCGGCCGGCTGGTGCGTGTGGATTTCACCAGGCAATCTGCCTACGCGGGGGCCGATCCGAGCTACGGCTACGTGACCTTTGCGTATACCGCCGAGGGCAAGCTGGATCTCGCAACGGCCTTTGACGCAATGGGGACGATACGCTTCCAGAACAAGTCCGACTACGACGACCGGGGCAACCTGGTGCGCGAGTATCAATCTCACGCCGGGGCGGTCACAACGTCTACCCCCGCCATCCAGTACGCCTGGTCGTATCAGCCGTACGATGCGGAGCATCCCGGCGGCAACTTCGACCGGTTGACCGGCATGGTCTACCCCAAGCGCCCGGACGACGGTTGGCAGCGGGTCCTGACCTTCAACTACGGGGACGCCCCCGGCGATCTGGACAGCCACTTGAACCGCATCACCCGGATCCTGGACGGCGTCACCCGCGACGGCAGCATGCCGAACACCAGTCCGGTGGCCGGCTACACCTATATGGGTGCTTCCCGGCGGGTCAGCATGAGACTGGGCGATCCGGGCTCCCCGGCTGTCCAGCAGACCTTCGTTGACGTCAGCGGCTCTGTCGGCCTGGATCGGTATGGCCGAGTCAAGGACCTCCACTTCAGGAAGTCCGATGGCACGACCGTCCACCGGTATGAGTATGGCTACGACTTGGCCGGCAACCGCGTTTCGTCGCGGGTGATCCAGGCCCCGACGCCGGGCACACCGGAGGTACCTCACCAGAACGACCGGTCCTACAAATACGAATACGACAAGCTGAACCGGCTCAAGATCTCCGATCTCGGTCGGCTGAACGATGACGGCACGGCCATCGTGCCCGACGCGACCGTCGTCCTAGCCCGCAGGTCGCAGTGGGAACTGGACGCACTGGGCAACTGGGCCGACCTGTTCGTCAGGGAGGACCCGAACGGCGACGGCGTCTACGGCGGAACCGGCGAGCCCTGGCTGGATCAGGGCCATGTCACCAGCGCCGCCAACACGATCAGCCAATTGGCGTGGAGAAGTCCCGGGGCGCCGAACGCCAACCGGGCGGAGTTCGTCCACGATTTGGCTGGAAACCTCGTCTTCGACGGCACTTACGTCTACCAGCACGACGCGTGGAATCGGCTCGTCCAGGTCAACCTGGCGGGTACACTACAGTGTACGCCCGCCAACCCGGATACGAGCGACTTCACCGTAACCGGTCAGCTTGCCCCGGTTCAGGGTCGCACCCTCGGTGCCCTGGTCGGCTGGTACGTCTACGACGCTCTCGGCCGGTTGATCACGTCTGGTGAGCTGACGACGAGCGGTCTCAAGGTCGTCGACCACTATTACGACGGCATCCGCCGCATCCAGGAGATCGTCGACGACGGTGAAGAGGACCCGAACACCACGGACACGACTCTTGCCGAGTACGTCTACGGCCCGGAGTACGTGGATGAATTCGTCTTGCAGAGTTGCCCGAACGGCCAGGCCGGCAGCGTCACCCAGGGCATCCCGAGCGACGGCCAACGCCGGCTCTACATGCTCCAGGACGCCAATTACAGCGTCATGGCCTTGGTGGACGAGTCGGGCAACGTCTGGGAACAGTACCAGTGGGATCCTTACGGCACTCTGGCCGTCAAGGACACCCTCGTTTGCTCTTCTCCGATCAACCGCGTCGGCCACCAAGGTTTGTTCTTCTACCGCTTCGACAGCGGAACGGGCAACCCGCTCGATACCGCCGCAACCGGGCTCTACTACAACCGCAACCGATGGTACAGCCCAAAACTGGGACGGTTCACGTCGAAGGATCCGAATGAAACGGCCGTAGAGGTAATTTTTGCCGTGGCTATGAACGGGAGAGGACTGTGTGTTCTGGCAGGCGTGTTCCACGCCTCCGGACACCTTAGTAGCGGTATGAACCTCTACGGATATCAACAGGGCAATCCACTTAGAGGCAGAGATCCTCTTGGCCTGTATGATCCACTCGATGAGGCTGACGGCGTGATAGCTGGCATGGCGGCGGACAGGGCGGCTGCGGCACACCATGCTCTTGCGATGATCCATGGCATGGCTCAGCAAGTGGCTACCATGGCCATGCAAGGGATGATCGCCGCTGTCTTCCCGCCGTATGGCCTTTACCTCTCGGTGACCGGCGCCGCCTCCGCGATAGAGGATATGCTGTTCAACGGTGTGTCCTGGAATGGTGCTGGAATGCTCGGCTTGAACCTGATGGGGGCTGGAGCCGCTTGGAGTCCAGCAATGGCCCAGATCGACCGAGTCACCACACTGACCCGTCGCGCCTACTGTATGGTGGGGCGCCAGTACGCAAGAGGACGCATGGCCAGATCGGGCTTCAATGACGGAAACACAGTGACGCATGTACGGAATGCGCAAGCGCGCCCCTGTCGACCGCGGTCCGAGTGGCACCACGGCAAGCAGGTGTGGTTTGATGAGAGCGGGTTCCCAGATTTCGAGCCATATGCAATCGATGAACAGTGGATCACTCCGACGAAGACCCGTCAAGGTGATTTCGCGGCAGCGAATCGGGCAGGGGGTTACGCGCAGACACAGCCGGGGTACACTTGGCACCATCATCAGGACTACGGACGGATGCAGTTGGTGCCTGAGGACCTGCACGCCTCTGTGGGCCATGACGGGGGCTGGAGCATTTGGGGAGGTGGACAGTGAAACCGCATATCACGAGTCTCGAACCGCCGGTTACGGCGGAGATACTGGCACGAGCCGAACAACACCTGGGCTTCAGACTGCCGGAGGATTACGTCGGGTTTCTCCGCGAGAATAACGGCGGACGGCCGACACCCAATACCGTTCCAACGCCGTCGTTTCCAGGCAGCGCAGCGACGGACCTGAAGCTGTTTTATGCCATCGGCGCAAAAATGGAGTGCTACGATCTTGTCTGGAACTACGAGATATGGCGCCGCGACTCACCGGCGAATCTGCTGCCGATTGCGTGCGATAGCGGCGGCAGCGCCTTCTGTCTTTCGGTCACTGGTGAGGACTCCGGCAGGATCTATTACTGGGATTGGCACCGTGAGCCGCATCGTGTACGAACACGCTACCTCTGGGTCTACACGGTCGCGGATTCACTGGAGGAGTTTCTGGGCAGCTTCCGCGAGCCGCGGCGGGAGGAGGTCGGACCGGCCGACGTGAACTCGCTCGTCTGGCGGACGGATTGGATCACCGCCGAGATTCGCCGGGATGACGAGTTCTTAAAGATCGGCCAGTACCTCCATCTTTGTCAGCACCTCCCTCCCGGCGTGACCGGCTGGACAATGAAGAAAATCGAGGTGCCGGAGCACTGGTCGGTCCGGAGCGTGGGGGTCGCCGACGGCGTCATCACGGTCAGCACGCGGGATGGCCGGGTTTTCCAGCTAACTCAATACAATGTCGGCATGCTCAATTCTGCCATCCTTGAAGTCGGCACCATCTCAGATGAGGAACTGGATCGCATCTGGTGCAGCTACGCCGGCGTACAGCAGGTATAGCTTTGGCTGACCCAATGACGCGGCTTCTGGCAGTAGGCGACAAGAAGCCACTGGCTTATGGAGCCGAGATCGACGACCTGATGACGGGCCCCGATAGGGGCCAAAAGCCATTTGCCACACACAGGTATCTGCCGACCAAGCCATTCGATCGCAAGCCCCTGCTCCACCCTGACGGCAGGCCAGAACCGTGTCGTCGAAACGCCCTCCTCGAGTTCCCAGAGAGAGTGTCATTCCGACATGAGATCTGGACGCGGTAACCAATGGTCATCCATCTGTAGGAGGAGGCTAAAGGTGAGTGAAAAAAGCAGGCCCCGGCAGGGGGAACCGGGGCCGTTGGCGAGCCATCGCAAGGGTCGGCGTGGTCCCAGCCGGGGTCGGCCGGAAATCGCTCATGGGCGGCCAGCCCCTGCGAATAGCTTGGTTGTCCTGTACCCCGAAGGGGCACCGACAACGAAAGGGGGAAGCAACCGAGTGCATTATAGCCGGCTGCGGTTGCCGGGGAAACCAAAAAGCCAGAGAAAAATCGGGGGAATGCCCCATCGCCGTCGTTCTTGCATGATTGAACGAGTGTGTCTCGTGAAAGGGACAGGATCAATCCGTTGCGTTCGCGTCCTGGCCGGCGGCACTCATCGGCAGGGCGTGGCGGCCGGAGGCACGAGTTGGGGATCGTCGTTCGATGCTAAGTGTTGGGATCGCTAGAGCTTACGGTATTCCCTGAGCAGACGGATGAGGTGGGCCAGCTCCGGAGGCGGCGGGGCCTCCAGCTCCATGACGGTCTCCCAGATTGGGTGTTTGAAGCGGATCCGGTACGCGTGGAGGGCCTGCTGGGAGGTGATCGGGGCGTCGCTGCCCTGGCCGGTCAGGCTGAACTCGGATACGTGGTGTCCGCCGTAGAAGGTGTCCCCGGCCATGGGGTGCCCGATGTAGGACATGTGGACGCGGAGCTGGTGGGTTCGGCCGGTGCGAGGATGGAGATGGGCCAGAGCGTATCCGCGGAACCGTTCCACGATCTCGTATTCGGTGATGGCTTCCTTGGCCAAGCGATTGAGGAACTTGGGGTGGGCGGTCGGGACGATGTAGCGGTCTTTGATGGTCTGGTGTGAACTCAGTGGGGCGTCAATGACGTCGGCGTCGAGATGGGGGTTGCCCTCGACCACGCCGAGGTAGGTCTTGCGGACGGTTCGGCGTTCGAACTGCAGGGACAGCCGCCAGTGGGCCTCGTCGTGTTTGGCGACGAGCAGTATGCCGGTGGTGTTCTTATCCAGCCGGTGGATGATGCCGGGCCGGAAGGGATCATCGCCGTGGCTGAGGCTGTTGGCGTAGTGGGCCAGGCCATTGGCCAGTGTGCCGGTCTGTGTGGTTCGGGATGGGTGAACGATGATTCCCTTCTGCTTGTTGAGGGCGAGGACGTGGTCGTCTTCATAGATGACGTCGAGGGGGATGGGTTCGGGAACGAGGTCGTAGGGTTCGGGCGGGGGGATGGTCAGATCGACGCGGTCTCCGCCGTTTGGCTCATAGCTGGCCTTGGTGGGGTTACCGTTGACGGTAATGGCTCCGTGCTTCATCAACCGCTGGACCATGGTTCGGGACAGATGGGGGAAGCGAGAGTGGAGGTACTTGTCCAGTCTGCGGCCGGGCAGGCGGCGTCGGATGTACAGGGTCACATGCCGGGCCTCCTCGCTGTCAATGTCCGGACGGATCTCGGCGATCTCGTCGCTGAGGGGCAGTTCGTCGTCCAACGGTTCTTGGGCCATAGCTCTGCCATCATCCGAGGGAAAAGCAGGGGTGGCGCCGCGCCGGTATGGGGGGCAACGCCACCCGCATGCCGCACGCCGGCCGGCCAGACGGTCAGACACGGTGTTGGCTTATTCCGTCAGCTGATCAGGAACCAGCCCCGGCGGTTCTGACAAGCCTGCGCCGAAACTATTGCCGTCTCCGAGCTGGATGGCGCGGAACGACAAAGCCTGGGGGTTCTATTCTCCGCTGGCCAGCGCACAGAGAATCTCGCAACCCTTGACGATTTTCTCGTTGGAGGTCGCATAGCTCAGGCGGAAGTGCGTATCACGTTCGCTGAAGACCCCGCCCGGGATAATCAGCACGTTCCGCTCGATGGCCTGGGTTGCGAACTCGGTCGCGTTAGCGAACCGCTCCGGCACCTTGGGGAAGATGTAGAAGCCACCTCCTGGCGGCGCGAACTCGAACGCGGACGCGAGGTGTTTAGCGGCCAGATCGCGTTTGCGTCGATAGTCATCGACATGTCCGGAGATATCCGCGTCGAGGGCTGCCAAGCCGGCGTACTGTACCATGCTGGGTGCACACACGAAGGTGTACTGTTGGAGCTTGGTCATTTCATCGATGAGGAACTTCGGTCCGGCCGCATAGCCGAGTCGCCAGCCGGTCATGCCGTAGCTCTTGCCGAAACCGCGCAGGAGCAGCGTGCGATCGGGGGCCAAGCTCGCGGCGCAGGGTGATGGGGTATCGTAGACCAGCCGGTTGTAGATCTCGTCGACGAGAAGAAGGAGGTTGTGCCGGGTGGCGAGATCGGCGGCTTGGCGGAGCGCGGCCTCGGCGAGGACCACGCCGGTGGGATTGCTGGGCGTGGCCAGCACGATCATCTTGGTCCGAGGGGTGATGGCCGCCTCGTACCGCAGGAGGTCAAAGCCGAATGTCGGATAGGTGTCAACCATGACAGGGATACCGCCGACGAGTTTGACCGCGTGCTTGTAGATGACGAAATAGGGATCGCCGATGACCACCTCATCGCCGGGGTTGAGTACGGCCATGAGGGCCAGCAGGATGCCGCCGGAGACGCCTGAGGTGACCAGGATGGGGGAGGTCACGCCGCACTCGACTTTCAGGTCGGCTGCCAGCCGTTCGCAAAGCGGGGCGATCCCCTGGGTCACGGTGTAGCCGTTCCTTCGGCTCTGAATCGCGTCGATGGCCGCCTGTCGGACGGCCGGGGGCACATCGTAATCAGGCTGCCCGATGGAGAAGTTGATTGGGTCCTTGAGCTTGGCGCCCAAATCGAAGACTTTGCGAATGCCGGATGCATCCACAGAGCGGCTTCGCTGGGACAAGAGGCGTTCCGGAGTCAGATTTGCCATAACATGGACATCCCAGTCTGTTGTTGATGTCGCGGCTACTTTTTCGCGGGAGTGGCCGCTGGGGGCGGAGCCTCGCCTTCCTTACCGGGGGTAGCGACCTCTTCCTTCTTCTTCTCCTTCTTGCCGACCTTGGCGTTTCGGTGGGCTACCTTGGGGAGGCCAAACACGCTGCCGCCATCCTTCCAGGCTTCCTTGTCCTTCAGCCTGGAGATTCTCTCGGCCCGAGTGAGGACATTGCGATGTCGGGCCAGGTTGCCCGCGGTCTTGAGCGAACGATCGATCGACATGGTCAGGCGTCTCCTGGGGTCGCTTTCGTCGGGCCCCGTTTGCACTCCGAATCCCTACGCCTGCCCACGGGCGCCGACCATCGACCGGCGAGCCGTCCTGGCCCGCCGAGGCAGAGGCGTAAGCCGAGCTTAGTAGTATATCACCAGGTTCGCCGCCATGCTACTTGTCGGCCCGGAGCGGCATTGGCGAGTTGAGGCGGTAGACAGGCAACTTCTTGCGGCTCAACTCTTTGGCGCACTGTTCCCCGACGCCCTTTACGCTTTCGCAGAACTCCCGCGCGGCCTTCTCGGCGTTTGCCTCCCGGTAGTCAAAGCCCTTGGTAGTCAGCAACCGCCAACCCTTGCTGGATTTGTCCAGCCGGGTGTCCAAGCCATACTCGCTGGCGAGCCACGATTGCACGAACTCGCCTGATTTTTTATCGTCTGGCTTGAACGTCTCGATCAGGATAATGTTGACACCGGCTTCGTGCCGGGAGAGGTCGGCCGCGCCGGCAGCCCCGGCGGGTCCGCGCGGTTCGCCGCCCGAGGGCGCCGAGGTCGGAGACCGCTCAGCAAGAGACTTGCTGGGGTTCTTGGACGAGGCGTCCAAGCCTCCGAGGACGCCTGGCGTCCGCGGCTGGCTCTGGAGAGCCTCAATGCCATTGGGGTCCAGGGGCACGCTTGTGGACCTGGATTGCACGGCCATGCCGGCCAGGAAGCTCACAAAAAGGGCAAGGACCAGCACCCCAGCGGTGACGGCCACGTTCATGGGGTTGAAGAACATCGCGACACCGTCGGCACTCAGCTGGATCAGGGGGAGCTTGCCGCGCCAGGCGATCGTGGGTCGTTCTGAGGTAGCGACGCCCGAGGCGGCACCGTCCGCCGCGGTGTGCGGCGTGGGTCTGCCCTCACCCGGCTTGGGGATGTTCCCGCCCTCAGGGCCGAGAGTTGCGGTTGAGCGGTCTGTCTCCGCGGAGGAGCGCTCGCTGACGACCTGAGCGGCCATTTGGGCTCGCTTGAACCACTTGGGTACCGCGAGCCGCTCGCGGTCCTTCCGCTGGGAGTTGATGACCTCAAATAGCGCAGGGGCATATTTGGATTTGGCCATGGGAACCTCCTCCACTCGGGGATCTCGACGGCCGTTGCCTGTTCGGCCAATCTCGTTGCCCCAAGCCAGACAGGATACCTCAATTGCGGGCCGGTTCAAGCGCCGGGAGTAAGGGGCTTGGGCGGGCTGATGTCCGCCGCTCTTGCCGCGGCGGTTCTTGAAGCAGACAATCCCAGCGTCGTGTTGCTTTTGAGGGGTGACCTGATGACTCAGCGGCCTGCGTTCGAGCAGCGAACTCGCCAGATCGGAGCCGAGATCCTCAGCCGGGCTCGCAGCGCCGAGCCGTCTGTGTTGCGGCTGCAGTGGTGGATGGACCGCATGCTCGACTGGGCGACGGCTGATCCGGTCCGCAAGCTGCAGCTGTTTCGGTTCACCGATGTTCTTCCCTGCTTAACGGACGATCGGGCCGTGGCCCGCCAGATGAGCGAGTATCTGCTGGACGGTCAGGTTCCGTTGCCCTGGCCGGCCCGTCCGCTCCTGAAGGCCGCTGTTGGCATGGGCTGGAGTCGCCGGCTGCTGGCGGCCTTGACCAAGTGGGGAGCGACCACAATGGCTCGTTCCTTCATTGCGGGTCACACTCCGGAAGAGGCCATTCAAACGGTGCTTGCTCTTCGCCGTCGCGGGATGGCTTTCACCATCGACACCCTCGGGGAGGCGACGACCAGTGACGTTCAGGCCGATCGGTATGCCGAGCAGTACCTGCGGCTGCTGGATTCCCTGGGGCCGGCGGCCCGTGGTTGGGAGCCACTTGAGGTGGTTGACCGGAGTGATTCGGGCCTGATGCCCCGGGTCAATCTGTCGCTGAAACTCACCGGCCTGGATCCGTGCTTTGACCCCATCGATCCCGATTGCAGTGCGAGCGCGGTGCTTGAACGTCTGCGGCCGATTCTGCGTTCGGCCCGCAAGCATGGGGCGATCGTGAACATCGATCTCGAGCAGCACCGGTATCGGGATCTGACCCTGGAGATCTTCCGCCGAATCATGACCGACCCCGAGTTCGGGGATTGTCCGGATCTGGGGATTGTGCTCCAGGCATACCTGCAGGATGGTGTTGGTGATCTTGATCGCCTGCTGGACTGGGTGAACAGGCGGGGCACGCCGATCACGGTTCGCCTAGTCAAGGGAGCGTACTGGGACTACGAGGTTTTCACCGCGATCCAGCGTGGCTGGCCGATTCCCGTCCTGACCCAGAAATGGCAGAGCGATGCTCAGTACGAGCTCATGGCCCGCCGGCTGCTGGATCATCGGCAGATGATGCGTCCGGCTTTTGCCAGCCACAACATCCGGAGCCTGGCGGCGGCCATGGCCTACGCCGAGTCGATCGGGGCTTCGCCGCGCTCATTTGAAGTCCAGATGCTCTTCGGCATGGGGGATCCTCTGAAGGTCGCCGTAATCGGCATGGGCTACACCCTGCGGATCTACGCGCCGTTTGGCGAGTTGATTCCGGGTATGGCGTACTTGATCCGCCGCCTGCTGGAGAACACGGCAAACGAATCGTTCCTGAAAGGGAGTTTCCGAGAGCGTAAACCGGCGGAGCAGATACTGGCCGATCCTGACGAAGTCCGTCCCGCCAGCGCCCCGTTACCCGAACCGTTGTCGGTCGATTCCGACGAGGACGAACCTATGAATGCGTTTAGCTTCGAGCCGCACACCGATTTCAGCCGTGCAGATGCCCGCGAGTCGATGAGCGAGGCCCTGGCCCGAGTGCACGATGCGTTTGGCGGAACCTGTCCGTTGGTGATTGCTGGCCAGAAGATCGCCACAACTCAAACGTTGGCCTCGCTCAATCCATCTCGGACCAGCGAGGTCGTGGGGCAGGTTTGCCAGGCGAGCATCGAGCAGGCGGATCAGGCGGTGGTGGCCGCCAGAGTTGCATTCACGGCCCACTGGCTGGAGGCGGTGCTCCGCGAGGGGATCGTGGCCGTCCACGCTCGACGGGCGGCGCTGCTGCGGCGAGTGGCGGCGATCATGCGGCAGCGGCGGTTCGAGCTGGATGCCTGGATTGTCTACGAGGTCGGCAAGGCCTGGCGCGAGGCGGACGGCGACGTTGCCGAAGCCATTGATTTCTGTAACTACTACGCCGGCGAGATCGAACGGATCTCGTTGCGTCCGCGGCGGCGCCACTTTCCGGGCGAGGACAACCTGTACGGCTACCAGCCGCTGGGCGTGGTCGCGGTGATCTCGCCGTGGAATTTCCCGCTGGCCATTCTGACCGGTATGACCGCAGCGGCCGTGGCGGCCGGCAACTCGGTGGTGATGAAGCCGGCCGGCCAATCCTCGGTGATTGCCGCCAAGCTGATGGATATCTTCGCCGAGGCCAGCGCTCCGCCGGGGGTGGTCAACTACCTGCCCGGTCCCGGTAAGGCTGTCGGGGCTCGCCTGGTGGAGCATCCGGACGTGAATCTAATCGTGTTCACAGGTTCACGTGAGGTCGGTTGCTGGATGCACGAGCAAGCCGCCAAACGCCGGGCCGGCCAGCCGTTTCTCAAGCGGGTTATCGCCGAGATGGGTGGCAAGAACGCGATCATTGTGGATTCGGACGCTGATCTCGACGAGGCCGTGGTTGGCGTGATCGCCTCGGCGTTCGGCTACTCCGGGCAGAAGTGCTCGGCCTGCAGCCGGGTGATCGTTCACCATGCGGTCCGGGAGACGTTCGTTCAGCGGCTGATTGACGCCGCTCGGAGCATGGTGATCGGTCCGGCGGACGAGCCGGCCACGCTGGTTGGCCCGGTGATTGATGACGCCAGCCGGACGAGGATCGCCGGGTATATCGAGCGCGGCCGGCAGGAATCAAAGTTGGCGTATCTGGCAGACTTGGGCGCGCTCTCCGATCGCGGGACGTTCGTGCCGCCTGCCATCTTCGTGGATGTGCCCCCAAAGGCGGCAATCGCCCAGGAGGAGATCTTCGGGCCCGTCCTGGCCGTGATCGACGCCGCGTCCTTCGAGGATGCCCTGGAGATCGCCAACGGCGTGGACTACGCTCTGACTGGTGGGGTCTACTCGCGGAGCCCCCGTCATCTGGAACTAGCCCGCAGAGGTTTCGATGTCGGCAACCTCTATCTCAACCGAAACATCACCGGCGCCCTGGTTGATCGCCAACCGTTCGGCGGCTACAAGATGAGCGGGATTGGCAGCAAGGCGGGCGGTCCGGACTACCTGCTCCAGTTCATGGAGCCCCGCACCGTCACGGAAAACACGCTTCGGCATGGGTTTGCGCCAGAGTCCACCGCGGCCCCGGTTGCAGGGTGAGGGGAGGGTCGCTCGCCCGTCCCGGTGGTTTGGTCGATCGTCAAATTCTCTCTCCGCACTCGGGGCATCGCGGCTCGCTGATGCCTCGCAGGATGTAATCGCACTTGCGATAACGGATCTCCCCGTCGGGATGGGGACGCGGTTCCGGGACTACAGCGAGAAGGAAGGTGGAGAGAATGGAGAGGGTCAGTGCTGCGATGACCTAGAAAACCGTGACTTCGCCGTCAGTGAGGTTAGCGTCGGTTCTCAGACGGTGAATGAGGCGAAATACGACAACGCCCGGCATCACCGTGCCCGTGGCCGCCGTCAGCATGGCCAGCGAAAACGGCTTTCCGTTCAGCGATCCCCACCATCGGTCCCTGTCTCACTGCCGCATGCCTACCTTCAAAGTGACGGAGTCCGCGAACTCGATGGCTCGCGGACTCCGAGAAGAACTCCGGGTGTGAAATCTGGTCGGACCTCACCTTACCTCGCGTTCGGGCCTTTCCACTCCACGCGCGGTGCGTCGCCCCAGAGGATGTCGAGTTCGTAGTAGCCGCGTTTCTCCGGGCTGAACAGGTGGATAACCACGTCGATGTAGTCGGCCAGCAGCCAGCTCGAGGACTCGTAGCCACTGGTTCGGTAGGGCTTCTCGCCGACCGATCGGGCGTATTCCTCGACGTGGTCAGCGATGGCTCGCATCTGCCGGTCGGACGTGGCCGTGGCGATGACGAAGTAGTCCGCGATTGAGCTCAGTCCGCGCAGATCGAGGACGACGACGTTCTCGGCGTTGTCACCGTAGGCGATGCGGGCCGCCTGGACGGCCAGTTCGAGAGCTCCGACCGGCGTCCCTTCCCGCTTCTGGGTCTTCGGTTTTCTTGCCATGGGGTTGAGATTACAGGCCGCCGATGAGCTCGCAAAGCTGCTTACCGAGGGCCCCGCTGATTCTGGCCAGCGCCCACACGCTTGCGGCGTTCTTGCCCAGCTCGACCTGGGATAGCTGCGAGGTGGTCAGTTCGGACCGCTCGGACAGCTGCCGCAGGGTGAGGCTCTGCTTGAGGCGTTCCTGGCGAATCCGCTGCCCGATCAGCCGGTTCAGCTCGTGTTCGTTGGTGTAGATTAGACCTAGTTCCTGAGCGATCCGTTCGATGGCCGCCAGGAGTTGTTCAGCGCTGAAGGGCTTAGTGATGTAGTCGCGGGCGCCTAGACGCATGGTCTCGGCGGCGCTCTGGACATCCGGGAACGCGGTCATGACCACGGTGGCCACACGATCGTCCTCGCCGCGGATCTTCTCGACGAGCTCGACGCCGTTGACATCGGGCATCTTGATGTCGATGAGGGCGATATCGAACGGTGTCTTGCGTACGGCCTGCAGGGCCTGTCGCGGCTGGGTGTAGGTCTGGACCTGGTAGTCGTTCTCCTGGAGGATCTTGCCTACGGTTTTGCACACCTGGGGGTCGTCGTCGACCACCAGGACTTTGATGTGGTGTCGGACCGCCATCGGAAACTGTATCCTTTCTGCTAAAACACAGGTTGAACATCGACGTCATGATTGTATCGCGATTAAAGTGGCAGTGCTAGTACCGATTCAGAAAAAGGTGACAAAATGTCCTGATCGGGGTAGGCATGCCCGTTCTGGTCGGGGCTCGTACGTGTGCCACACGTGCGGGTGGCTTGGAGCCGGGAGCCTCTGATCGAGGACGGATGGCTAGGGCGTGGCTTTCTGCGGTGCCGTTGGCGGGTGGCATACCACCTTTCGATGGGGTATTTGCCCCATTTGTGGCCGATCTAGGGGGCTTGTGGGGCGGCTTTATTGTGCCCTTTTCATGATGGGGTGACTTGCTAGACACACTTGGTATCCCGTATCATCACCGCGAAATGGGAAGGACCCCACTCGGCAAGGAGGTTGGGGTCTGGACACGATCGGCTAACTCCCTTGTGGAGGACGGACTGGGATGGAGTACCATTGCACAAACGCCGCCCGGCGAGCGGTCGTGGGTGTCGTGCTCGCGGGAATCGGGCTTCTGCTCGCTCCGGGCTGCGGCATCATCAACCCGGATCTGCTCGGGACGGTGTTGCCAAATTCGACGATCGGCATCCCGGCTCCCGAGGGGACCATCGTGATTGCCGTTCTGAATCGGTCACCGGCGATTGTGGCCGCCCAGGTTCAGGTCACCAAG
Organism: Phycisphaerae bacterium; assembly: GCA_018003015.1. Classification (NCBI taxonomy): domain Bacteria; kingdom Pseudomonadati; phylum Planctomycetota; class Phycisphaerae; species Phycisphaerae bacterium. Next base: position 60,864 of record JAGNEZ010000013.1, read on the forward strand.
ATTGACGGTGGCGTGGTTGATCTGACCATTCCGGTCCAGCCTTTCGACAGCAGCACCGCCAACCCGGCGGATCGAGCTTTTGCCGTGCAGGATTGCGATGTCTACTCGATCAGGCTGGTCCAGATTCTGGCGGGTCTTCCGACCGGCGGGGCTGTTCAGCAGTTTGCGTCCTCGCTCCCGCCGCTGGTGGACGGCGTCGAGTTGAGTTGTGGCAAGCTGGTGACGATCACCGTCGTGGGCACGCCGCCGAATCTACAGGCCGCGGTGGAGGTCTATTGAGGTATGAAGGATCATGTTCGACATTACGGATGCCTGTTGTTCGTCCTGATGGTGCTGGCCCCACTGTGCGGCTGCTTGAACCCGGAGTTCCTCAACTCTGCGTTAGGGGGTGCCTATTACCCGACGGCGCCGGGCGATACTCCCTTCGTCATGGTGCGGGTGGTGAACGAGACCACCGCGACACTGGACGTGCCGATTGTGTGGGATGACGGTTCCCTGCCGACCTACAGTTACACGGTTCGCGGTCTGACTCCCGACGGCCACGACACCGGGACGCTGATTCAGTGGCCCGTGCTCCGTATTGGCCTGGGAGACCTTGACTTCCCGAATGCGCCGCTGATCGTGGCCAATTTCCCGGATGGCAGCAGCACGGGCGTGATTTTCGGTCGGTCTGCGCTCCAGGCGGGTGTGGATTACAGTGAAGGCGACACGATCATCTTCCAGATCGCGGCGGACAGTCGCAGCCCGGCCTACATTCGTGTGGACGCCGGCAAGATTGATGGCAGTTCTCAGTTGCAGACTGGGCTCAGCCGTGCCGACCCGTTTGGGCGACTGTGGTCTTTGCTTGCGGCCCTGGGATTCTGATGGCCGGGGCATTTGCCGCCCCGGCCTATAAAGGAGCCTCTTTATGCATCGTCGATGTCTGATCGCCTGCGGGCTGGCGGTGGCTCTAGTGGTACCTGTGGTCATCGGCACGAGTTGCCCCGCGCCCTCGGATCCGTTTTACCTTTCGGTGACATCGAGCCGTTTGAACGTGGGTAGTCAAGTGCCCGATTGCGTGGATGGCTTCGTTTGCCTGTCCGTGGTGAACAGCGCGTGTATCATCGTCGAGTTTTCCCTTTATGTGAACAACGGATACGATCTTCAGCTGGACTACTGCACGTGGAATCCGAGCATCGTCGTCGGCGGGACTCCCCAGCGAGCCTCCGAGGAATGCCCCGGGTACAACCTCGGCGAGTTCCAGATTTCGCGGGTGGATTTGTTTACGCCCCCCGCGGGCTTGCCCAGCAACCTCTATCCGATTCAGGGAAGTGCCATTCGCACCCTGGCTCCACGCGAGTCTGTTCTGGTACAGATCCAGGATGGAGACATCAAGACTTTTGGCATTGCCATCGGCCGGGTGGGAACGCTGCCGGCCGCCCCGGAGATTCGCGATGCACCTCGCTATCGGTGCACCATGGTTGACCTCGGCACGATCAACGTGCCGCGAAGCCCGGAGGACGTTCCCTCAGGTGAGACGTTCCAATACACGATATACGACCAGAGCGACTGCGCGGTTCCCGGTCTGGCGCGCCTGGCGGTCCGTACAGGTACCTCCGGTAGCGGCACCTGCCCGCGGGTTCAGTGAGCTACTCCGATTCAAGTCTGAGCCTCGGTTCAGCTGGCGGCTTTTATTGCCGGGGGGTGCTATGCCTTGCGTGGGCCAGGGAACTGCCTGGTGATGCCGTGGATCGAGGAGCGGGCCGCAGCTGTGGACAACGCGATCAGCCTCGGTGGGCTTGTCTGAAGACCGAGCCTCGACCGTAAGGCCCCCGTCGTTCCCCCTGCCCTGCCGCTTGCGCCGCCTCGGATCGTGTCATCGTCTCAGAGTTGGTGCCGTCGTCCATAAGCATGAACGGGTGTCCATGTTCATTGACCCGGAGACGGGCAGCCAGCCGCGTTTCAGGGTAGACTCGGTCCACGAGGATCGCCTCTGTGAGTGTGCAGTGGTGTCTGGGTCAACAGGAGAAAGCGCCTGGGCACCATGATTCGCACCCAGCCACCGTACATCGCGTTTCGAGGATCGAGGACTGGGCGGCGGATCCATGTGGCCGGCACCGGCGCCGGTCAGTAGACCCCTGCGGTGATTTGTGCCCCTTCGAATTGGAAGAGGATAATGCTCCCGCACTCGAAGTCATCACCGAGCTGAAAGGTGTACTCGGGGCGGCCGGTGAAGACGGTGCCACCCACAAACCCGCCGGTCGTTGGGTCGAGAAGGGATTGACTAACTGGTTCGATCATAGTGGGGCAAGGATTGCAGAACTCCTCGCAGAGCTTCTGCTCCTTTGAGCAGGTGATCGTCTGAGATACGCCGTCGACCAGATATTCGAACATGCTGTCGTATCCGGATTCGTTGATTACCCGGATGGTGACCGTCGCGGGGTCGAGTTGTGGCAGCGGGTTGCCAGCGGCAATGCCGTTGATGAACTCGTCGAACTCGGCATCGCCGTTACTGTAGCAGCCTGCCGCCATGGGCAGAGCCAAGGACAGGATCGCGGGAACGATTATCCGACGCACGAGCTTGTTCAACCGGGGTAGTACCATGGTTTCGAGCTTACCTTTCCAACAGGACCCTTCGCGCCGATCCTCCGTAAGTCTCGGACGCGATGATTCTAACGGGACCGGATGTCCAGGGCAACGGGTCCGGCGGCAGGCCCTTCCGGGGGGGGGCAGATTGGCCAACGAGGCCGTTCGTTTCGCCTGCCGGGTCATCCCTCCCGCTGACCCAGGAAGCGAAGCAGTCCATCCAGGATCGTCACTGGGTGGGGTGGGCAGCCGGGAATGAACAGGTCGATCGGAAGCAGCCCGGCAGCACCGTTAGAGCTCTCGGGTCGATCGACATAAGGCCCGCCGGAGATGGCACAAGCCCCTACGGCGATGACGAACTTGGGTGCCGGTGTTGCCTCGTACGTCTTGAGGAGAGCGGTTTTCATGTTCTCCGTGACCGGCCCGGTGATAACCAGCCCGTCGGCGTGCCGGGGCGAGGCCACGAATTGGATGCCGAAGCGGCCCAGGTCGAAAACAACGGTAGTGAGCACGTTGAGATCGGCCTCACAAGCGTTGCATCCCCCTGCGCTCACCTGGCGGAGTCTGAGTGACCGCCCGAAGAGCCGCCGGACCTCCTCGCCCAGGGCCTCCGCCGGTTTGAACGTCCTCCCGTCCAGGATCAAGTCTTCCCGGCGCCGAGCGGCCAGGCTGTACTCGCGGCCCAACGTGATGGCACCGGTTGGGCAGGCCTGCGTGCACTCGGTACAGAACAAGCACCTTCCCATGTCCAGTTCCGGGCCGACTGAGCCGACTCGGATTGCCCCGGTGGGGCAGGAGCGGACACAGGTGTCACAGGGCGATACGCATTTGGCGCCGTTCAATGCGGGGCGTCCTCGAAAACGATCCGGCAAGACCGGTTCGGCGCCCGGGAAGGCAATTGTCCGGTGCCCCTGTTTTAGTCGTGCGATAAGGGCTTTGATCATCATCGCCTCTACAGATCATGTCCGCAGTAGGACAGGTTGAAGCTCTTGTTGCACAGCGGGAAATCCGAAACCTGCTGGTTTCGCAGGGCCATCGCCAGACCGAACCAGTTGTGGAAGGACGGGTCGACGACTTTGTAGCCTGCAAGTCGGCCCTGCGAGTCGGTGATAGCCGCATGGCAGATTTCACCGCGCCATCCCTCGGTCAGCGTGACGGCCAGCGATGAGGGAGCCAGCGGGCCGATTTGGCGGAGGATCGCGCTTTCCGGCAGGGCTTTGAGTTGGCCGAGCAGGAAGCCCAGTGACCGTTGGATCTCCAGCCACCGCACGAAGGCCCGGCCGAAAACGTCGCCGCTCTCGGTGGTTGAAATGGGAATCTGGGCAAACCGGAAAATGCCGCTGGGGAGTTCCTGCCGCACGTCGCGTTCGAGTCCACAGGCCCGCGCCGCTACGCCGACCAACCCGAGTTCCTCGGCCGCGAGGCGCGACACAGTGCCGGTTTCCTGGAATCGGCTCATGACCGAAGGGGTCTCCCAGAGCAGATCGACGGCATTGGTCACGTCTTCTGTGGCCGCCTCCAGCCGCTCGACCAGTTGGCTCGTCCGGGGGTGGTCCAGGTCGAACAACACACCACCCGGCCGAACGATGCCGCGTCCGAATCGACTGCCGCAGATCAGGGCGGTCATGTTTAGGAAATCGCCGCGGATGCGGCCGCAGTACGATGCCGTCGGCAGGTAGCCGACGTCACCGGCCAGCGCCCCCAGATCACCGGTATGGTTGGCCAGTCGCTCCAGTTCGAGGGTGATGCCGCGGATCGCCTGGGCTCGCGCGGGGACCTGGCAGCCGGCCAGGGCCTCGATTGCCTCGCAGCCCGCGCTTGCGTGGCCGATTGAGGTATCCCCTGCCAGCGTCTCCAGGAAGGGCATGGTTCGTGGTCCCGGCCCGCCGATCAGGCCCTGTTCCACGCCCCGGTGCTGGTAGCCTAACGAGATCTCGAGGTGATGGACGATTTCGCCGTGACACTGGAAGCGGAAGTGACCAGGCTCGATGATTCCGGCGTGGACCGGTCCGACCGCGACCTCGTGGACCTCCTCGCCGCGGATCTGGAAGTACTTGGTGACGCACGGCTCGATGGTGGCGTTGGCTGGCCGGTTCCAGGCATCGTGGCCTGGGCGCCGAGAGGCGTGGAACCGGATCGGCTTGAGCCACGGGTGTCCCTCGGGTCTGACGCCCCATTGCTCGGCGATTTCGCGTTCAAACCAATGGGCGGACGGGCAGTCGGGTGTCAGGGCCGGGTAGCTGGCGGTCGCATCGGCCGACGTTACTTCGAGCACGCCCATGTCGCCCTGGGCGATGATGGCGTAGAGTCGAACGGATTCGCCGGGCAGGGGATGCCCGAAGAAGGCCGCCAGGCGCCCATCACGGGCAATTCCGCTGATGACCGAGTTGCGGAACTCGGTCATGCTGAGGACCGGCACCGCGCTGAGATCGGCCACTTCGCCGTTGCCTAAGGTGAGGTACATCGCGCCCGCCATCATGATCCTCCCAGGGCCTGTGCTGCCTGATGGAGCAGTTGGCTCAGCCATGCAGGGACGTGGACGCCAAGGATCAGCACCATGAGTGCTAGAGCGACGGGCGGTAGGCTCGATGACCAGGACTCCGTCGTTTCCTTGCCCTTGAACGGTCCTGACGCCTCGCCCTGGGCCATTTTGAGGAAGACCGAGGCCATCCCGACGAAAATGACGGCCAGCAGGGCCAGGTACAGTGCTGCAACGCCGGGGCGGCCCTGGTCCAGCGCTGCCTTCAGGACGGTGAATTCGCTGAGGAACATGCCGAAGGGGGGTGACCCGGTGATGGCCAGGAAACCCGCGACCCAGAGCAGTCCGGAGACAGGGAGTACCCGGAACACGCCGCGGACGTCCCTGCCCGATTTCGTGCCGTACACCGCGAGGATGTTGCCTGCCACGAGGAAGAGCATGGCCTTGGTCAGTGAATGGTTGACCGCATGGAGCATAGCTCCAAACGCGCCCGCTCCACCGAGGCCGACGCCCAGGGCGAGGATTCCCACATGCTCAACGCTGGAGTAGGCGAGCATGCGTTTGTAGTCGGCCTGCCCGACAATGAACACCGCCGCTACGCCGATGGAAACGAGTCCGAGGAGGAGAAGAAGGTTCTGCCCGAACGCGGCACAGCCGGCTGCGGATAGCACCTGTTGGGCTCGGAGGATGCTGAGGAACGCACAGTTGAGCAGGGCGCCGGACAGAAGGGCCGAGACGACCGAAGGTGACTCGCTGTGGGCGTCGGGTAGCCAGGTGTGCAGGGGGGCGAGGCCCATCTTGGTACCGTATCCCACGATCAGGAACACAAAGGCTGTCCTGAGCCACGCGCCGTGAAGCGAATCCCCGTGGCCCATGAGGTTCTGGACCACCAGCGGCATCGTGCTTCCATCCGGGGCGGCGGCGGCCACGGCCAGGAAGAAATTGCCCAGCAAGGCAAGGGCGATACCGACCGAGCAGATCAGCAGGTACTTCCATGTTGCCTCGAGTGACCGATGATGGCGGTGGAAGTAGATCAGCGGGGCGCTGGCCAGTGTTGTGGCCTCGACCGCGACCCAGATCAGTCCGAAATGGGCGCTGACGCACACCAATGACATCATGCCCAGGAACACCAGCAGGCAGCCGGTGAAGACGGCCTCCGGGGCGTTGGAGATCAGGAAGCCCTCCTCGATGTCATGGTGCGATCCGCGCGGTTCGCGGCTCAGGTAGCCCAGACCGTAGATGGCGGTGACCAGGAAAAGCAGGCTGGTGATGCTCAGGAACAGCAGGCCGAGGGCATCCAGCGCCAACCACGCCTCGACATGAACCTCGTCCTTGACCCACCAGGCTGCCGTTGTCAGGATCGTGTGACCGATGGCCGTGGCCATCAGCAGGGTCCGACGGGTGGCGTCGGATCGAATGAAAAAGGCGGCCAGACCGGCCAAAGATGGAATGAGAAACAGGGCCGCGATCATGAGGTCATTCCTTGAGCGTGGACAGGCGGTCGGTGTCGATGTGATCGAACTCCCGGCTGATGTGGAAAATCGCGATGCCCATGACAAACACCGCTACGAAGATGTCAAGCAGAACGCCCAAGTCGATCAGGATCGTTGCCTCTTTGACCAGGGCAATGCCAAAGATGTAGATGCCGTTTTCGAGTCCCAGGTACCCGAGCACCTGGGTCACAGCTTTCTTTCGGCTGACGATTAGGAACAACCCGATCAGGATGGCGTGAAACGCGACGGGGACGACCAGGGGCGAAACCGCCGGGTCGATGGCGGGCAGGCGCGATCCCAGCCAGATCGCTGCCGGCAGCCCCAGCGTGCCGATCAGCAGCGACATGGTGAATCCGATGAAAGGCTCGACTTCGCGGCGGACGTTGGCCTCGCGCACGCCCCGGAGGAGCAGTCGCGGGAAGACCACTCCTTTGATGATCATCACTCCCACGACCAGGATGACGATGTGCGCCGAGACGGCATCGTGTCGCACGCCGACGGTGACGAAGCCCAGCATCACGCCCTGGATCGCCATGACGCGGATGCAGGTTCCCAGCGAACTCAGGCCGGTCATGGCCAGGTTGGTCAGAGCGATCAGGATCAGTAACAGGTCAGTCCAGGCCGTCACCATCTCACCTCAACACCAGAACGAGAGCGAATACGGCCAGTGCCCCGGCCCCTACGAGCATCTGCGGCACGCGAAGCAGACGCAGCCGGGCCATCGTAGACTCGATGATCCCGGTGAGCACGGCCAGGATGAACATGCCCAGCAGGAAAACTGGAGCGTCCAGCCACACATGTTCGCTTCGCACCGGCGTCATCAGTCCTACGAGCAGCGAGCCTAGCACCCACAACTTCACCGAGGCTCCATAAACGATGAAAGCGAAATCCGGCCCGCTGTTGTCCAGCACCATGACCTCGTGGATCATGGTCAGTTCCAGGTGAGTGTTCGGGTCGTCCACTGGGATGCGAGCGTTTTCTGCGAGGAAGACGGCCAGCAGGGCAGCGATCACCATCGCCAGCGACGCTCCGGCCTGTGTCCAGACGGCTGCCGTGATGCCCGCGTAGATCTCAGAGAGCGAGGCGCTGCCGGTCTCACGAGCGAGGGCGGCCAGGGCGAGCAAGAGCACCGGCTCAGCCAAGGCTGAGAACTGCACCTCCCGGCTGGCTCCCATGCCCTCGAAGCTGGATCCCGTATCCAGCGCTCCGATCACGGTGAAGAACCGCGCCAGTCCCAGTAGATAGGCCAACAGCACCAGATCGCCCGGGAACGCCATGAGGGCGGCCGTGCTGCCCAGGGGCAACAGCAGGACAGTCACGATAATCGCCGCGAGGGTGACGGGAGGTGCCGCCCTGAAGACCCAGGTGGTCGTCTTGCTGTAGACCGCACCTTTGGCCAGGAGCTTCCGCAGGTCGCGGTAGGTCTGGAAGACCGAAGGTCCGTTGCGGCCGGCAACGCAGGCTTTGACCCGGTTGACGACCCCGAGCATGAGCGGGGCCAAGGTGAGAGCCAGGAGCGGGTGGATCACGGAGGCGAGGTCCATGGTTCAGCCGAGCCTCCACGCCAGCAGGGCCAACAAGGTGATGGCGATGTACAGGATGTAGACCTGTACCCGCCCGTGTTGGAGCCATCGAAGCTTGGAAAGGGCCTTCGCCGTTCCCAGGAACGCTGGCCGGTAGAGCTTGTCTTCGCAGATGTCGGGAGTGTGCGTCGCGAGTGATGCTTCTGAAGGGAAATAGCCGAGAGGCTTCTTCAGCAGCGTTCTCGTCCTCAGGAAGACATGGAACACCTGAATCAGCGGCTGAGCAAAAGAGGAAGCGGTGTACTGCATCCTGGCGGTTGGGCGGGCGTAGCCGCAATCCCAGGTGACGGTGCGGGTCACCGGCCGCGTGGCCAGCAGTCGGCTTCGGGTCCAGTTCAAGGCTAGGAAGAGCAGGGCGGCCACCATTCCGGTTACGACGACGGCAGTGAGGGCCGGCTGGGTGAGAACAAGGCTCCGCTCGATCGCGATGGCCGGCAGGCCGCAGGCCGATTCGATGACCGACGCCATGGCCATGACGACGAAGGGGGAGAGGAGGCCGATCAGCCCGCAGGCGGCTGCAAGGATGATCATCGGCCAGCGCATGGCTGGCCCGCATTCGTGTGCATGGTGTGCGTGCTCGCTTCGGGGTTCGCCCAGAAAAACGGCGCCGAACGCCTTGGTGAAGCAGGCCGCGGCCAGCCCGCCGATGAGAGCCAGGCCGGCGATCGCGGCGAGCAGGGCGGGTAGTTGCGGGCTGGACAAGGACTGGATGCAGCGAAATGCCCCCAAGTAGATCAGGAACTCGCTGGCGAAGCCATTCAAGGGGGGGAGGGCGGAAATCGCCGCAGCCCCGATCAGGAAAACCGCGCCGGTCCAGGGCATTGGCTTGAGCAACCCCCCCAGCCCATCGATCTCACGCGTGCCGGTACTGTGAAGGACGGAGCCGGCCCCCAGGAAGAGAAGGCTCTTGAAAACCGCGTGATTCAGCACGTGCAACAGGCCGCCGCCGAAGCCGAGGACGGCCAGCGGTGTCGAATGCCAGCTCAGACCGAGCAGTCCTAGCCCGAGACCCAGCACGATGATCCCGATGTTCTCGACGCTGTGATACGCCAGCAGTCGCTTGAGGTCGTGCTGGGCTAGGGCGAAGAGGACGCCGAGGACTCCGGAGATCAGGCCGATGCCGACCAGGAGGTAACCCCACCAAGCCGGCGGAGGGCCCAGGAAGGTGAGCGTCCTCAGCAGCCCGTAGATCCCGGTCTTGATCATGACCCCAGACATGATCGCGGACACGTGGCTCGGGGCAGCTGGGTGGGCTTCCGGTAGCCAAACGTGCAGCGGCATGATGCCCGCCTTGGTGCCAAAGCCGATCAGGGCCAGGATGAACAGCAGGCTCGCGCTCGGGTGAGCCAGACCCGACGCCGTGATGAAGCCGTCGAAGTCCAATGAACCCGAATGACGTCCAAGCAGTGCGAACAAGGCCAGCAGGAACGCCGTTCCGATGTGCGTGGCCACCAGATAGGTCCACCCCGCCCGCCGAACTTCCTCTCGCTCGTCTTCCACGGTCACGAGGAAGAACGACGCCAGGGACATGATCTCCCAGGCCATCAGGAACAACACGCCGTTGCGGGCCATGACGACCAGGGCCATTCCTGCCACCAGAAGATTGAAGAAGAACCACGGCCGACCGGATGACTTGCGTTCCCGAAACGACCGCATGTATCCGATGCCGTACACCGCCGCGAGGCCGCACACCGCGAAGATGGTTACCAGGAAGAAGGCCGAGACCGCGTCGACCTGGACGAAGAACGAGCCATAGGGCACGCTCCAGGGCCATCGGAGTGTTGCGAGCGATCCGCCGCCGAACGTTGCCAGGGCCTGACCCAAGCCGATCAGGCATGCGCAGATGGCGGTGCCCGCTCCGGCAATCGTCGCCCGCCTCGAGTCACGGGAGAGACACAGTGCCGCCAAGCCGCCCACCAGCAGCAGACCGATCGCTGTCAACAGAAGAGGCATGGATTACGGGTTCTCCGGGTTCTTTGCCGGGGCAGCATCAACGGGCACAAAGGACCTTTCCACGCGTTCGACTTCGCGGATGATCTCGTCGCGAGAACGCTGCGTCCTAATAGTCTCCTTGAAGGTCGCGTCCCGGAGGGCGAACGACAATCTGGACAGGAGGTGCAGGTGAGCACGGACGGTTGGACTGATCAGGGAGAACAACGTGTCGACGGGCTGGCCGTCAAAGGCCTGGAAGTCGATTGGTTGCTCGAGGAAGCAGAGGGTGATCATGGGTTGGGGCACATGGAGGACGATCGGGTTTCGGACGTGCGGGATGGCGATGCCCTCGCCGATGCCGGTCGAACCGAGGGCCTCGCGGGCCAGGAGTACGCGGTAGAGGAACTCCCGGTCGACTTCCTCCGGCACCCGCATGTACTCGACCAGGGACTTCAAAACGGACGCCTTGTCAGTTCCCCCCAGCCGATAGACGATTCCGCCGGCCCTGAGCGCGCCCAGGAGCGTGGGCAGGGGGACCGAACAGCTTTCCGGCTCGTGGAGAATCTCGACGGACACATTGATTCGCCGGGATGTCGCCCATTCCAGCAACTCTGCCCGGTTGAACCGATACTGTTCGTTGACCTTGTAGGCGGGGACGCTGCCCTGGTTGATCCAACGGTAAATCGTTTTTTCGGAGACACTTAGGATTCTAGCGGCATCCCGCACAGTCAACTGCATGGACCGAAACCTCGATTCGTGACAAACACGGATCGCTATGGACGTTAGTGGACACATTACCCGATCAATGGTCATACGTCAACAGGTAGGTTTCACTAGGCAATCCGGGGGGGGAGGGCGGTACGCGCCTTGGCCACGGTAGACCTTCGTTTGGAGCGATAGCCTGCGGTGGGGTAAACTCCTACGTATGACCGGGTATCTCCTGGTGGACGGTTTCTCTGGAGAGCGATGATGAGGTGGCTTGGATCTGTCGTGGTTTGGGGAGTGTTTGTCCCGGTAGCGATCGCCGGGGCTGCGCCCAAGGTGGTCAGGACGTTCCCGCCGAACGGGGCGAAGGATGTCGATCCGGCTACGACCGAGATCGTGGTGGTCTTCGACGTGCCCGTCAAGCCCAACAGCTGGTCTGTTGTTCAAATGGGGGATGCGACGTTTCCTGAGCTGGCGGGAGACAACCCGATCTCGTTTCGCGACGACAAGACCTGCGTCGCCAAGGTCAGGTTGCAGGCCGACACGGCCTACGGTCTGGGGTTCAACAGCAGGACGCGCCAAGGTTTCAAGTCGGCCGAGGATGAGACTGCAGCCGAGCCATATGCTCTTCAGTTCAGGACGGGTAGTGGCAAGCCGGTCGTACCCGAGGGCCCACGGGTAGTCAGGACCGATCCGGAGGACGGGACTGCCGATCTGGAGGCGGGGACGTACGATCTGACGATCCTGTTCAGCGAGCCGATGGAAGTCGGGCAGGCATCGATCATGACGCCGCCTGAGGGACCACGGCTTAAGATGATTGGCCAGCCGAAGTGGAGGGATACGCGGACATTTGTGGCTCCGGTTCTGCTCGCGGCCAAGACCACGTATCGAGTGGGCATCAACACCGGGGAGTCCAAGAAGTTCGTCAGTGCAGGTGACGGCACACCGGCGGCGGCGATGGAGTTCACGTTCAGCACGGTCGGAGCGCCGTCTGCTCCCGCCGGCAAGGATAAGGCTGTTCAGCTCCGTTACGACTGTCACCAGGGCGACGCGGGGCGGCTCATGCAGAAGTCGGCCGTGGACATCAAGCTGATTTTGTCGACCGGGCAGACTATCCCGATGAGCCGAAAATCGGGCATGAACTCCATTGAGGAGGTACTGGTTGCGGAGAAGGGCTATCCGGTCGAGGTTCGCAAGATCGTCAGCGAGTATGTCATGCAGGCGATGGATCCGCAGAGTGGCCAAATGCGGTCCTCGTCGCGGTTGGAGAAGCCGGTGGCCGTGAAGCTGGATCGCCGCAATGAGCCGGTCAAGGTCGAGATGCTGGACGGCCAAGTGCCCCCGGCGCTGATGAGTATGCTTGCCGAGGATAGCTTGATTGACATTCTGCCGGCCGGATCCATGAGAGTGGGGCAGACGGCGGAACCATCGCGGGAGGCCTTGGCCAAGCTCAAGAGCGTTTTTGACGTGAAGGGTGAAGGTAGGATCGACTTCAAACTGACATGCAAGCGAATCGGCACGATGGAGGTTCCAGACGCCCGCAACGCGATGCTCAAAGCTCAAGGTAGTGGTGAGCCCGTGACTTACGAGTTCGACGTGGCCGAACTGGCCATCGACTGGAAGCAGGATGGCGTCATGCAGAATGACATTCCCTTTAGCATGACTGCAAAGGGGGAGATGATCTTCGCCATCGATGCCGGTGTGGTGATCAGGGTCAAGGTTGACGGGAAGATCGACATCAAGTCGATGCAGACACAGGGCTTGGATGGGCAGGCGGTCACCCTCAGCGGGGGCGGGACTTACTCTACGGATCGCACATTTGAGCCAATCAAGTGGACCCGGGGAGTCAGGAAGAAGTTGGGGCGGACTGAGAAGACCGAGGACAGGGTCCCGCCGGAGAGGCAAGACGCTGGGCGGGAGTCAGTGGATGCGGCGCCGGGCGAAAAAGAGACTCGGCCCAGCCAGCCTCCGGAAGCGGGGACGAGGGGAGAATCGGGCCCGGCGGAGAGCCTTTCCAGGGAGATGATGCCTCCGCTGGAGGGCAGGCTACCCCGTGACTGGAAGATGATGAATGACGAGTTGTTCGGCTCGCAGGTTGCGGTGCCGCCGGGCTGGACTCCGCGGGTGCGGGGCGATGTTGCCCTGTGCATCGAGCCGGACAAGATTACCAAGGCAGGGGCTTTCTTCGTTCCCATGGTTCTGAAGGCCAAGGGGCGGCCGGACGATCTGGCCGACAGTTTCGACGAAATGCTCCGGAAAGCGATGCCGACATTACGCACCGAGACGACGGGCAAGCCGGCCGCCGACTGTGTACAGCGCGACCTGAGTGGTCAGATCGGCCGAACGCCGATTTTGGGCAGTTATCGGGCGGTCGTTGGCCGCACGGGTACGGGTTTTGTGATGGGCTTCCTGGCGCCGGACGAGCAGTTAGGCGATCTGAAGCCGACGTTCTATCGCATTCTGGGCAGCTATCGGTATACAGGATCGCGGGTACGGCTGCAGCCGTATCGGTCGGCGGCCATCGAACTGCGGATTCCCCAGGGCTGGCAGGTTCGGACCAGCGAGGCTAACGGTACGGCCAACCAGGACATCGACTGGGAGGCGGTCTGCCCGAGTGTGCCCGGGGCCCGGGCATTCATGGTGTCGCCGAAGTTCTTCTCGGCGAACTGGATCACGGATGCCCTCTCCGGCCAGATTGACCAGCAGCTGTTGCCCTTGTGGCAGAACAAGGGCTTCATTCTGGCCAGTTTCACGTCGGATGAGCAGGCCATTCGACAGGCCATGATGCTGGCGCTCCCGGGCCTGCAGGTCACGCGCCAGCAGAGTCTCGATGAGATTCGCGATCTGTTCAGCAAGATCTTCGAGTTGCCCATCCAAACCGTGCAGACAATAGGCGGGCGCATGACCATCCACGTGTACGAGTTCATCGGTCGCCGGGAGGTTCAGGGTCGCGAGATGCGCTGTGTGGCTACGATCGGCATGGGGGCGCTCGTTGTCCAGGCTCCACTGCGAGGGCCGGCCGGGATCTGGATGACGGGTATCCGCGGCTACGAAGCGCCGGCGGACAGGTTTGCCGACCTGTCGCCGATGCTGGAGCGTGTAGGGAGCAGTTTCACCTACACGATGTGGTGGATTCGTGAGGTCATGAAGGCCAACGAGGCGCAGGCCAAGACACTGCGGCAGTTCTACGCGGACATGAACCGGCTGGACAAGGAGATCTTCGATAACCGGGTCAGCACGAACTCGGCGATCAATGAGATGATGTACGACACGCTGACCGAGAATCACGGTTATGTCAACGAGAAGACGGGGAGTATCGAGAAGATCTCCCCCGATCAGGTCGAGAGGTTCCGGTTGGACAACGGGGATATCGTGAGCCCGGACGAGGTCATCAATCAGCACATTGACCCTCGGAATGCCACCCGCATTCGAGCGGCGGGGACGGACGATTACATGTCTTTTGACCGCCGAGTTCAAGTCTGGCCGTGATGGGTACTCTTCGCGACTGCATCCGCGTCCGGGGGGCCGCGTATAAGAGCTTACAGAACACAACTGGCGTTGGGTGGCATGGGTCGGTGATCCGAGGTTGTACCGCAGGCAACCTGAGGCGATGGTCCAGAGAGCTTGGCCAGTAGGGTGAACGCCTCCTCGATCCGACCCACGCCGCTCCAACCTCAGCCCAACGGAGGTTGTCTTTCGATGGGGACAACCCGGCAGTGGAAACCTCTTTCCCTACTCCTTACCGTAACGATGCCTTGCGTTGTATTCCTGGGTTTCCAGGCAGGTGAGGCCTGCGCGGGCAAGGGCAAGGCGATCCAGGAAGCCATCGAATATGCGGCGGGCAAGTTCACCGCTGAGGTGGCGGAAGAATCCGCGGAACGGTTGTCGGCACGTCTGACGTCTTTGGCCGCCAAGCATGGTGATGAAGCGATTGTCGCATTCAAGCGGGTGGGACCCCAGGCTTTGCGGGTGGCTGAGGAAGCTGGTGAGCATGCAGGCCCTGCCTTGCGGCTGATGGCGGCCCGAGGGCAGGAGGCGATGTGGGTTTTGCGGGACGCGGAGCGTACGGCGCTGTTTCTACGGTGGGGCGACGATGCGGCAGAGGCGATGATCCGTCACAAGGGAATCGCCGCGCCGCTCGTTCGAGAGCTGGAGGGTCCGGCGGCTCGAGCGCTCAAGGCCGTGGATTCTCGCAACGCCCGTCGGATCAAGATGATGGCCGACGACGGCGATCTGACCCGGATGGGTCAAATCGGTCGGATTCTGGGTGTCATCGAGCGTTACGGCGATGGGGCGGCTGATTTTATTTGGCGGCACAAAGGGGCGTTGGCGGTTGCGGCCGTGCTCGGAGCGTTCCTTGACGATCCCAAGCCTTTTATCGAGGGTACGCGGGATCTGGCGGCAACGGCAGTGGTCCCTGTGTCCGAGGTGGCCAAGGAAGCCAGTCGTTCAGTCAACTGGACGGTGGTAGTGCTGACCGGGATGATTCTCCTGACGCTGATGTTCCTCTGGCGCATCCGGCGGGTGGGCGGTGTCGCGAGGGTTTTCAGTCCGGCTGGATCCACTTGTCGTAAGTCACCGGGCCCTTGAATGTTGCCACCTTGCCTTCGAGATCGGTTCCCGACGTCATGACGTGGATGAAGCCGCTCATCTCTCCTACCAGGGCGGTGTGCAGGATCTTGCGGGCGGGATTCTCGTGCAGGATCATCTCGACTTGGCCGTTCAGGCCGCGATGCCGACTATAGGCGTCGGTCCTGGTGTCGGTGAACTCGATGTCTTTTCCAAGCCTCTCCAACATGCGGAGCGTTTTGCGGTAGGTCCCTCCGTCGGGCCCGACGATGTTCTTCCCGTTGAGGACCACATCCCGGTCATCGTAGGCGACGACGTTGAGGTGATGGTGCCGGCTTCGCTTGAGCCATTCAAGGAGCTTCTCGGCGTATTGGCGGCCATCCATGAAGCCGTAGTTGGCGTCCAGAAAGGCGATGCGGCTGATCTCGTCAGGGATGCGATCGACGCTGTCGAGGTAGCCGAAGATGAAACTGCCACCCCCGCTGTGGCCGGAGAGGACGATGGACACCCTCGGCAAGCGGACCCTGTCGCGGATGCCGGCCACGACGGCGGGGAGGGTTTTCGGATAGTCTGGGTGCTTGGTCTTCCATGCTGGCCAGCTTCGGCCGCCGGCCTCAAGGTACGCCACGATCCAGGTTTGGCCGGTGTCGATCTCACGCAGGCGCCGGACCTGGGCCCCGATGTGCTGGATGTCGAAGTGCCAGTCGACGCCTGGTGCCATTTGCCGACCGATGGTCTGGGGAGTGGTGTTCCCGTTGGGTAGGCAGTACAGCACCAGCACGGCGAGCTTGGCGGGGTCGATTGTCGCCGGGTCCGGGGCGTTGATGTGGATTTTGATCCCGGGGTCGAAGATATACTCCTGGATCCGCTCGCCGAAATGCCGAGATCGTGCGAAGTGTGGCCAGGGCCCGGCCGGGCTGCTCGGTCGGCTCGTGATTGCGGCCTCCGGCACGGGTGGCGCTGCCGTGGGAGGCTGAGCGGGCGTTTGGCAAGCCGCTAACAGAGTGGCTATGATCCCCAGGCATGCCGACATCTTCCACATTTCCGGAACTCCCGCGTCAGCCCGATGTACACGGGCTGCAGTGCATGGAGATTATCGGGGGGAACCATGCGGTCCACAACCATTTCTCGTCGCCGGGCATGGACATCTGGTTGGATAGCCGCCCTTGTGAGGGAGCCGCAGGCGGTGACATCCACTACTTCTCGATGTGTGGATCAGGGCGTGTGACCCGGCTTGCGGTTGCGGATGTCTCCGGCCATGGGCCGGTGATGGATGACATCGCTCAGAAGCTGCGCCAGTTAATGCGAAAGTACATCAACCTGCTCGACCAGACTCGCTTTGCTCAGGCCGTCAACCAGGAGTTCATTTTACATGCAGGCAACGATTACTTCGCCACGATTATCCTGCTCACCTACTTTGCCCCCACAGACCACCTCATTATCTGCAACGGCGGGCACCCCCGACCGATCTGGTACAGCACCCGGCTGGCACGGTGGATTCTGTTGGACCCGGCAACGCCCGACGTCGGTCCGTCTATTCGGGAGGCCAAGGGGACGTATCGCCTGGCGCGGGTGTCCAACCTCCCTTTGGGCATCATCGAGAGGACGGACTACCACCAGTACACAGTCAGACTTGACAAGGACGACTTCGTGCTCGTGTACACCGATGCCTTGGTCGAGGCTCGGAATCCGCTCGGTAAGTCTCTCGACGAGGATGGCCTCATGAGGGTTCTAGGGGAGCTCGTCCCGTCGGATGCTCGGCAGCTCGGGCAGCAGCTGGTCGAGCGGATTGACGGGTGGCGCGGTGGCGCGCCTCTGGAAGACGATCAGACGATTATCGTTCTCCATCACAACGGAACGGACCCGGCGCCGATGACCGTCGGCACCGCCGTCCGGACCATGCTCAAGATGCTCGGCCTCAGGAGTGTGTGACCACGCCCCGCGCAGGCCAGCTGTTGCCGCGAGACGAGGCAAGGGGTTTGTGGGCGAGCCCCTTGTCTACCCGTAGATCACGTAGATCGCGATGAACATGACGCCGGCGACAGAGCTCCAGAGGCCCACGCTTTGATACCAGGCGCAGGGTGTCGAATCGTCGGCCGGGCGGCAGAGAGCCGGTCGCCAGACGTAGGGAGCGACAGCCGCCGGGTCAGCTGAACGGGTGAGCAGGCTGGCGATGAGCATGAAGGCCAGGGCAGCCACGAAGAGCAGGCAGGCGAAGTTGAACATGTGAATAACCAAGACAGGGCTGTGTGCGGCGAGTTGGAACCTAAGGTAGTTATCGGTCGTGCTGCCGAACAGGAAGGGTACGGCTACGAACGGCAGTACAAAAAGGAAGGTGGCGGTCGCAGCCCAACTGGTGGCCCGTCTCCACAAGGCGCCCAAGGTGAAGACCAGGGTGATCGGGATGGCCAGGACGCACCAGACGTTCTGAGAGTAGGTGAAGATGTACTCGCGATCGATCACCAGCTGGGAGAGGGGCGTCGCGATGAGCAGCGTGGCGAATCCTGCGAGCCGCCCGGTTCGAACCATCTGTGCGTCAGAAGCCTGTGGTCGCTGCCACTGCTTGTAGATGTCCATCGTGTACACGCTGGCCGTGGCGTTCACGATTGAGCTCACCGTGGACATGATGGCGCCCAGAACAGCGGCCGCAAGAAAACCGCGAAAGCCCGGCCCGAGGAAACGGCTGACCAGCAGTGGATACGTGGCGTTGGCGTCCTCCAGCGGTTGGAGGACGCCAAGTCGGGTCAGGTCGTTGGCGATGTAGCCGGGAAACGCGAAACACAGGGTCAGTATGGGGGCCAGGAAAGCGGTGAGCAGGATGCCGAGCCGGCCGTGCCGCTGGTCTTTGGCGCCAAGGCAGGACTGGACATAGAACTGGTTGGTGCAGCAGTACCAGACGTTGGTGGACAGCATGAGCACGATGAGGCCGGGCCAAGGAACGAATGGATCGTGGATGCCTCTGAGCAAATGACCTGATTGCACGTGGTCCATGCGCTCGAGAAGGCCGTGCCAGCCTCCGGGCACGTGGGACAGGCCGACCGCGAATACCAGCAGCCCGCCAGCCAGGAGGAGAACGCACTGAAAGGTGTCCGTCCAGGCGACCGACGACATCCCGCCGTAGACGGTGTAGAGCCCGGTCAGCGTCGCCAGGGCCAATGCCCCGTATACAGGAGGCAAGCCCAAGAAGGCCTCTAGGGCCTTGGTGCCCAAAGCGATGACCATGACCAGGGCCACGAAGGCGTTGTTGAAGACCGTGTAGGCGGCGAACATGAGTCGGACGGTCTTGTCGTAGCGACGTTCCAGGTATTCCGGGATGGTGGCGATACCGGCCCGGAGGTAAAGCGGCAGGAAGACGAAGATCATGAGCGCCAGAGAGGGGAACACACCCAGGTCCCAGTTGGAGACGACCAGGCCTGCATCCCGCGCGTAGGCAACCTCGCCAAGCATCTGTTCGGCGCTGATGCTGGCTGCGACCATGGTGAGACCGACGACCCACCACGGTAGCGACTTCTCCGCGAGGAAGAAACCCCGTGACGATTCAGGGACTCTCCGAGCCGACCAGAACCCGACGGCCAACGTCACGATGAAGTAGATTGCGATGATCGCATAGTCGATTGTCCCGACTTGGCCGACGGAAGCCAGCATCTGGTTGCTCGCGGAGCAGCTAAAGGAGCCATACCCAGTCTATCCACCGGGGAGTCTAACCGCGGGATTCGCCGATTCAAGGCCGCCAGGGGACTTGGTTGCGTTTGTTCGAATGGCTCGGCTATTATTCTGGCTTTGTTTGGCCTCATCGGTGTCACAGGAGCGTACCCGATGGCATACCATATTGAAGTCGTGGCCGCGGACAACAACATGTGCGGCGAGGCCCCGGTCTGGGATCCCAGCCGGAGCCGAATCTTGTGGGTCGATATTGATTCGTCTCTGATCTTTGAGATGGACGTTCGCGGAGGCACTACCCGGATCATCGGCCAAGATCTCAGCGTCAGCGGGATCGTCGTGAATCGCGATGGCAGGCTGGTTCTGTGCGGGGTAACGGGTCTTCACCTCTGGCGGAGGCAAGGCGACTACCGCACCCTTGTATCGGAGCATGGTGGGGAGAAACTGGCTTTCAATGACATGGTGGCCGACTCGGTGGGGCGGATCTACGCGGGGACGCTCTACTGGGTGGGCGATCGGATGGAGAAGGCGGGCAGGCTGTTTCTCATTGAGGCCGACGGCTCGATCAGAGTCGTGGATGAGGGGATCGAACTGAGCAACGGTCTCGGCTTCAGCCCCGACAACCGCACGCTGTACTATAGTGATTCGAGCGCACGGCGGATCTATGCCTATGAGGTCAACCCAATCACCGGTGACGCGACCAAGCGACAGGTGTTCGCCCGGGTGTCCGAGGACGAGGGCATTCCTGACGGTCTGACGGTGGATGCCGAGGGCTTTGTCTGGAGTGCGCAGTGGTATGGATCACAAGTTGTTCGCTACGACCCGGATGGAAAGGTTGAACGACGCATTCCGATGCCAGTCCGGCAGGTATCCAGCCTGGCGTTTGGCGGCAGCGATCTGAACGATCTGTATGTGACAACGGCCGGCGTATCGTGGCAGAGCAACTGCGCTCCGCCAGGATACGACTTCGGTGCGCCCAACATGGGTGGATCGTTGTATCGCATCCGGCTTGACGTGCGCGGTAAGCCTGACTACGTGGCGAACATGGTCTCGATGGCATGATGACGAATCGCCGGTGTGGCGGATGGTCAGGTCTGCAGGTTGACCGTTAACCTTGGAGCCTCACATGTCTTCGCTCAAGGATCAGGTTGCGATTATCACTGGGGCGGGTACGGGAATTGGCGCAGCGACGGCTGTCCGATTCGCCAGGGAGGGAGCGTCGCTGGTGCTTGTCGGGCGTCGACGGGAGAAGCTCGATGACGTCGTCGCCCGAATCGGGCATCCGGCCCGGGTGGCGGTGGTGCCAGGAGATGTCCGAGAGCAGAAGATCGCCGAGGAAGCGGTCCGTACTGCCGGCGAGCGTTTCGGTCGGCTTGACGTACTGGTCAACAACGCAGCGTTCATGAGGGCCGTTTCGTTCGTCGAGGTGGATTTCGACACCTGGCGACAGATGCTGGACGTGATCCTGTTCGGTTGCGTTCGTTTTAGTCGGGAAGCGGCTCAGCTGATGATCGCCAAAGGCATTGCCGGCCGGATCGTGAACGTCACCAGCATCCACGGTACGCAGGCCGAGGCGGGCGCATCCAGCTATGGGGCGGCCAAGGCGGCGGTCAATCAGTTCACTCGCTGCATGACTGTGGAACTTGCCCCCCATAACATCCGGACGAACGCGGTGGCTCCGGGATTCGTGGATACGCCTATGTCCTGGGCCGACGGCGTCTGTGAGCTGGAGACCGATTTCTTCAGAGAGCAGTACGTCAGGCGTCGCCGCATTCCCATGGCCCGGGCGGGTCGTCCGGAAGAGGTCGCTGCGGCGATTCTGTTCCTGGCCTCCGAGGAGTCGAGCTACGTCAACGGGCACGTGCTGACGGTTGACGGGGGTCTGACCTGCACCTTCTGACATGAGACCGTCAATGGACGAGGTTGTGCCGGGGGCCCTATCCGAGGATTTCCGTGTGGCCGCGATCTGGGAGAGTGTTCGGGCAGCGGGCAGGCTGCGGGTTTTTCCGTTTACGGACATCCACGGAGCCCCTTCGCCCACGTGCTGCCTGCTTGACGGCGACTTGCCGAGGCTGGCTGTTGCCTGCGGATGGTCGGCGTGGACCGCGAGTCTCAACAGGGTGGCAATCCGATGCTTGTGGTCACGGGTGCAATGTGAATGGGTGAAGCCCGCTTGTGCAGAGGCACCGGTCTTGCGTCTCGGCCTCGTTCTCTGAAGCGGTGGAGGGGCTGCGACCTGTCCGGGTGCTCAACTGGCGGCAGCGAGTCTTGACTCGGCTGCAGCTCGGATACAGGGAGCGAGTGTTTCGCGAGCCCATGCTCGCCAGAGCCATCCGACATGCCCTCCCCCATGGCCCAGGCGGATCCAGTCTGGCCGCCACGCCACTTGCTCAACGCGGTCGTTTGCCACGAGCTGATGGTCCAGGGTGCGGAAGCCGATGTGCCCCGCGGATACCGTGTACTTCCGATCGATTGTGCCGAACCAGGCGGTGCCGACACCCAGGGGTAGCCAGTCCAACTCGCTGTAGAAGTTCACCAGCGTGCCGCGGACGTGGGCCAGTGGCTTGGACAGGTCGTAATCTGGCGAGAGCGCGGCGCCGACCAGTATGAGCCCATCGAGTTTGACCTGCTCAGGAAGGGCTTCGGCCGCGAGGACGGCCAGACCGCCGCCGCCGCTGAAGCCGACCACTGTGATCGGAGAGGCGGGGTGCTCGGCCCGGTAGCGAACGGTCAGTTCCGCGATCCTCTTTGCCCATTCCTTGTTCGCGGGTAAGTCGGTGAGGTTGGTCAGGACATCAAGGGGTCGGCCCCAGCCGATGGGCTGGATAGCGTGGTCCACGCCGCCGTCCCGCAGGCCGCGAATGGTGTCGGTGAGGTGCCAGGCACCGCCCTCGACGCCGGGCAGGAGTATCACATATCCGCGATCCAGTTGCTCTCGGGGCGCAGCCTCGGGCTGGATGCAGCCGGTAAGGCTCCAGGCGATGACAGGCACGATAGTTGATAGATGCTTGCAGGTCATGGGATCACTCTATAATAGACGGTGTTGGATGATCATAGGTTTGTGGGAGTCGGGTTTGATTTCGAGCATCGGGAGTCGATCAAGATGCCCACGTACGAGTATCAGGCTTGCGAGGAACGAGCCTCCTGCCCGCGATGCCGCGAGCGATTCGAAGTCACTCAGTTCATGGGCGATTGTCCGCTCACGGCGTGCCCATCGTGCGGTAGCCCCGTTCAACGGGTCGTTTCCCTATGCCAGGTGTCGACCAAGCAGTCCACGCGGAGCACGCTCAGCGACAGGAATCTCAGGGCCAAGGGCTTCACCAAACTGGTGAACGAGGGTGACGGCAAGTTCAGGAGAACAACCTGACCGCTGCAGCCGAGGCAGGGGTGGGAGGCTGGGGGGGGGCGAATTGGGGTGATCCCCTCACTCCGGGACGGAGGTTTTGGCCAGAATCTCGCTCAGGACTTGGTCGGCAACGACCATGTGGCCGTCGTGGAGGTAGCTCTTGCTGACCACTCGGTGGGCGCACACCGGCAGGAACATGGCCTTGATATCGTCCGGAACCACGTAAGTGCGGCCGGCGAGGATGGCCGCGGCCTGGGCGGCGCGGATCAGAGCGATCGTTCCGCGGGGGGAGACGCCGACGTCGAGGTGCTCGTGGGTGCGGGTTCGCTCGACGAGGTCCAGAGCGTAGGAAACCAGCCGATCCTCGACGTGGATCTCGGGTACCCGGTTCTGGATCTCGATCAGACCATCCCGCGACATGACCGCTTCGATGCTCTCGATGGCTACCTTGCTGGGATCCTCTCGGACGATCCGGCTTTCGACCTCGCGGCTGGGGTAGCCAATGCGTATCCGCAGGGCGAATCGATCAAGCTGGTTCTCCGGAAGGAAGTACGTGCCCTCGAACTCGAACGGGTTCTGCGTGGCAATGACCAGGAACGGCTGTTCCAGGCGCATGGTCCTGCCATCGACGCTGACCTGGCTCTCGCTCATGGCCTCCAGGAGGGCGGATTGGGTTCGAGGGGTGGTCCGGTTGATCTCGTCTGCAAGAATGACGTTTGCGAAAATCGGGCCACGCTTGAACTCGAAGCTACCGGTCTTGGCGTCGTAGACGCTGACCCCGATGATATCTGAGGGGAGCAGGTCGGGCGTGAGCTGTACTCGGCTGAAGGATAGGGCCAGGCTCTTGGCGAGTGTCCGGGCGAGCACCGTCTTGCCGACGCCGGGTACATCCTCGATAAGCAGATGGCCCCGGCTGATCAGGCCCACCAGAACCTGGGTCACCGTACCGGGTTTGCCGAGAAAGACGCGGTCGATATTAGCCCGAAGATGATCCAGACGCTCAAGCAGAGGTTGAATGGTCGAATCCGTCGTGGTCACGATCGTGCATCTCCTGGAGCATCGCTTCGCCGTCGCCGGTCCGCAGGTCCCATAACGGGATTATACCGCCTCTCGGACAAACGCACAGAATCCTGACTCGCGTTGCCAGGCGGCCCTGGGGGAGCTCGGGGCGGCTGGGGAAGAATAATCATCCCTCTGACGCTACAATAAGATGGGGAGCGAGGCTTCCCACCTCGCGCCCGCGGAGAACATGTGAGATCTTATCGACGGAACAGGCAAGCGGTTATGAATAAGCACACGACCTTCCCGGTAGGGCGGCTGTTGAGTGCGACCCTGCTTCTGGCCGTTCTCGTGCCAGCGGTGGGCGCCCAGGACAAGGCCCAACAACCTGCTGACGTCAACGTGAGCATCCACCTGGGCGGGGGCATGCGGGCGGTGGCGATACACACCCCTCAGGACCGTCCTGCGCTGGCCGCGGTGGAAAGTGCGACACTGCAGACGACGGCGACAATCCAAGTCAGCAGTTGGCCCTATCCGCGCGTGCCGATCGACGGTTTCTCGCCGCTGGTGGCGATTTCCGTGACGGACTACAAGGCGTCCAACGATGAAAGCTATGCCCACATCGTGAGGACCGGGTATAGCGGGACCGCTCTGAATCAGCCGGCCGAGACCAACTTCGTGATCGGGATCTTCGACAGCGGCTCAGTGGTCGATCTGATCGGTTACTGTGACTCCGAGATACTGGGTGTTACCGGCTCCTATCTGTCCGACTACACCACCTTGCTTGGAGGGGTCTGTGGTGCGTCGGAAGCTCCGGTGAGTATGCCCATCGGCATCTTTGCCAGCGGGCTTGGTGCCATCCAGGCCGATGGACAGCTGGATGTCACCCAGCTGGTGGGGCATGGGAACGTGGCTGCGGTGGTTGGGCCGTACGAGGTCTGTGGCAGCGGCCCGGTCCTGCCGACGGTGATCGGCAACGATTTCGTCGGTTTCTTCACGACTTCGATTCGGGTAGATCAGCCGCGACGGGTCACTGTGGGCGATCAGACGTATGCCAGCCCCGAGGTCCTCATCCTCCCACAGGGCAGCTCCTCCGCGCCCGTGTATCCTCGGAAGATTGCGATGACGGCCAGCGGATACGGGGGACTGGTGACGACGTCAAGTTTCTACCCCGACATCCTCGTGAACCCGCTGGGGCCGAACCAACCCTGGTTACCTACTGTGCTCAGCAGCGGCGATGGGGCCATCCCGTTCGGTGGGGCCTTTTTCGGACAGATGGGAGTGCTTCACGGGACTCCCGGCCACACCAATCCGCTGCAGACCATGCGTTTCATGATCGATACCGGCGCCCAGACGTGCATCATGACGCCGGCGATGACCGCGAACCTCAGCCTTCCAGCCACACCGGACTTCACGGTGGATGTGCAGGGCATCGGCGGCCTGTGCACCATGAACGGCTACTACATCGACTATGTGAGAATTAATGCCTTGGGCGGGGCGTTGGAGTTCTCACATGTACCCTTCGTGGAGATCGACATCTCGTCACCGGACGGGGGTGAAATCGGTGGCATCCTGGGCATGAACCTGTTCTGGAACCGGAATGTCGTGTTCGACCCCTCGCTCACGGGCAGCGGGTTCCTTCGCATTTCCGATCCGGTGCTCAACAACTTCGATTTCGATCGCGATACCGATGTGGATGCCGATGACTTGACCACCTTCCTTGGCTGCTCAAGCGGTCCTGCCATCCCGCAGGCGGCCATCGAGTGTCTGATGCCAGACGCCGACGGTGACGGCGATGTGGATCAGGACGACTTCGGGGTGTTCCAGCGTTGCCTGAGCGGGTCGGGCGTTCCCGCCGATCCGAGTTGTGGCCTTTGAGCCTTCCACGCATCTGAAGCCGGTGATGGGGAGCGGATATCGGTTCGTCGTTTCCTCTTCCGGGGGGTTCTGGTATGCTTGTCGGCCCGGAGTTGGCGGAGTCGGCCGCCCTCGAGTCAGGCCGGTGAGGATGCTGTGGTGCCCATGACCTCAAAGGAACGAGTTGCCCGCGTTCTGGCTCACCAACAGCCCGACCGGGTGCCCATCTATGACAAGTTCTGGTTCGAAACGGAGACCCGGTTTCGGCGGGAAATTCCTTTGCCACGCGACGGCGACGACGGCACCGGCCAGAGCACGGCCTGGGGCAAATCGCCCGCGGCCGAGTCATGTACCCTGTGGGAGTACTTCGACATGGACCTTTGCGAGGTGGCCTGGCCGGACTACCGGCTGCGGTTCACGCCCCCGCAGGTCCTCGAAGAGACCGACGAGTGGATCTCCCAGCGGGACGGCAACTGGGCGGTGCTTCGCTGGTGGAAGCAAAAGATGGGTACGCCGGAGCACATCGAGTTCGGCATCAACACGCCCGAGAAGTGGGCCGAGGTCAAGCACCTGATGACGGCTGGCAAGCACCGGGTGCGCTGGGACGAGTTCAAGCCGCTCTATCGTCGCGGACGCCAGCAGAACCGCTTCCTGCTTTATGCGACCGTCGAGCCGTTCGAGATGATCAAGGACGTGCTCGGCCATGAGATCATGCTTCGCTCGATGATGAGACAGCCGGAGTGGATCCACGACATCTTCAGGACCTACACCGAAGTAGCCGTGCAGATGCTGGAGCTCACTGAGGCGGAAGGCATGGTCTGCGACGGGGCCTTTGTGTACGGCGATATGGCGTACAACACCGGTCCCTTCATGAGTCCCAAGCACTACCGGGAGTTCCTGTACCCTTACCACAAGAGGATGATGGATGAGTTTCACAGACGGGGCATGCCAGTGCTGTATCATTCCGATGGCGATCTGCGAATGGTGCTTGATGATCTGATCGGTGCCGGTGTCAACGCGATCAACCCCCTCGAAGTGAAGGCGAACATGGACCTCCGTTCGCTCGCCCCGAGGTTCGGCGATCGCTTGGGGTTCTGTGGCGGCATTGACGCCCGGATTCTGGCTACGAATGACCTCGACCAGATTCGCGACGAGATTCGCGTCAAGATGGGAGCCGCGATGCCCTACCAGGGGTACATCTATCACTCGGACCATTCCGTCCTCCCGGACACCAGCCTTGCGACCTACAGGGCCGTGTTGAACGAAGTCAGGAAGGTCGGTGCCTACGCGTCGTGAGCAAGGCCGCCCCTACAGGTAACAGGCGGATGCAGCACGCTCAGGGAGCTGTAGATGACTCGCAGAGAGATTGTTGAACGAGCGATCACCTTCCGTGATCCTCCGCGGCTGCCCATGAAGTTCGACGTGGTCGGAGTCAACGACTGCTACGACGTCTGGACGCACGATCCGACGGGATGGAACTGGTCGTTCCAGGGCGAACTGGCCGACGAGTGGGGTTGTGTCTGGCAGCGCTCTGAGGTGCAGAACACCGGCCTGGTCCGCGGGCATCCGCTCCTGGACCTCGCCAGGCTCAAAGATCACTCGTGGCCCGATCCCGAAGATCCGCGTCGTTATCGCGGTTTTGAGGAGCAGCTGGCCAGCGCCGACGATCGCTTCGTCATGTTCTGCTTCGGCCAGGGCATTTTCGAGCGTCTGCACATGCTCCACGGCATGTCTGAAACGCTGATGGACTTCTACCTCGAGCCGGAGGCGATGCACCAGATGCTTGACCGGATCCTGGAGCATCACATCCGTGTTTTCCGGCAGTGCTGTAAGATCGCCAAGGGGCGCATGCACGCCGCGGCCATGGCCGATGACTGGGGTCTTCAGGACCGGGCGTTTCTCAAGGTCGAGACGTTTCGCGAGTTCTTCAAGCCGCGCTACAAGAAGTGGTTCGATGAAATCAGGACGGCCGGGATGCACACCTGGATGCACTCCTGCGGCCGGACGAACGATATTATCGAGGAACTGATTGACGCCGGGCTCGAGGTCGTGAACCTGCAGCAGCCCAACGTTGTTGGCATCGATGACATCAGCAGACGCTACCAGGGTCGGGTTTGCTTCGAGTCGATCGTGGATACCCAGTCCACGCTGCCCCGCGGGACGTACGAGGAGATACGTGCTCAAGCTCACCGGCTGCTCGATGCCTGGGGAACGCCCAGGGGCGGCTTCATCGCCAGCGACTACAACGACGCCGAGGCCATCGGTGTCACCCTTGACCGCCGCCGGGTGATGTTCGAGGCTTTCGCGGAAAAGGGCGGCTACCCAGACTACAAGGGCATTCTCGAACGTACTGCCGGGGCGGCTGTTGGCGGCCATTCCTACGGCAGGGACACGATCGAGAAGTAGTCCCCGGCGGTCATCGTTCCGGCGGAGCTTCCAGTCGTCGGAGTACCGTGTTCGCGTTTACGCTTTGCAGTGTGGGAATGCCGATATCCGCAGCCGGGCGCAGCCCATCGGGATCAGCGTCAGGTTCTCGATGGGCTCCTGGGTCTTGACCGGGCTCTGAGGTTCCACCCCCACGAGCCCGTTGGCTTCCTGTTTCCAGGTGGGTACCTTGCGGCCCTTGACCTTGATGGTGATAGGCGCGTGATCGGGCGTGAACGGCTGGGGATGGAGGGGCATGTCGGCTGGGACCACCTCGACCGATTGCGCCGGGTGGGCTGGGTCGACAATCAGGGCGTAGTTCCACGGTGTCGTCGGGAAGACCTCCCACGACGACCACTTGCCGGCATCGCCGTATCGCACCCACCGCTCGCCGATCCTGAGCGAGTAGGTCAACGGGCCGCGATCTACGGAGATCGTGTTGTGGTTTTGCTCCCAGCCGCGGATCGCGATTTCCATCGGTAGCTTGAGTTCGACCTTGTCGCCGTCGTTCCAGTTTCGATCCAACACCGCCCACTGACCGCTCTTCAGCGGCAGGTCCACGTTCTGGTTGTTGATTCTGATTCGTGCCCCTTCGCACCAGCCGGGAATTCGAACGGTTAACGGAAAGGACACCGGCTTGGGCATCGAGAACTGGAATTGCACTTCCTCGCCGAAGGGGTAATCGGTCGTCTCGCGGACGCCGATTTCGGTGCCGTCGCCGACCTTGACGGCGAGTTCGCTGGGGGCGTAAAAGACTGCCGCCAGGCCGTTTCCGGGCGTGGCCATCCAGAGGTGTTCCAGGAAGTAGGGCCAGCCGAAGGCCACGTTGTGCTGGCAGCAGCGATGCTGCTCGTAAGGACTGTAGGAACAGGTGTCGCCGTTGTTCTCGACCATTGGTGACTTGTCGGCCCGGTCGCACTGGACCATGTTGGGAGCGGTCAGGTAGTGAAGTGACATGAAATCCGGTCCCGTCGAGGCCGGGAAGGAGTTGTAGGCCACATCCTCGCAGCGATCGGCCCACAGGGTCTTGCCGGTGATTCGAACCAGCATCTCACTGCTGAACATGAACTCGACCATCGAGCAGGTCTCTGCCGCCTGCCGTGGTCCGGTGTATCCCTCGCGGCAGTTCTCGTCCGCCCCGAACATGCCGCCGGGGACTTGGCCGTAGGCGTCCATGACCTCCTGATAGTTTCTATTAGTAGCTTGCAGATGCGCAGGGTCGTTGCTTTGCCGGTAATACTGAGCCGGTTCGCGGAAGCACTGGCAGATGTTGACCCCGTGCCAGCTGGCAATGCCGTTGACCCAATCGGAGGTGCGCTCATGATTCACGCGAGCCAGCTCGAGCAGCCAGCTCTCGCCGGTCCGGTTGTACAACCAGTAGATGCTGTCGAGGTTGTCGCCACCGCGGATGGACTGCCACCATTCGCGACAGGTGTAGCCGAACTTGGCGTAGGAGTAGAGTCTCTCCGGCGGGATGCTCGCCATCCAGCGGAAGTATCGGGTCATGGCGGGCAGGATTCGCGGATCGCTGGTGGCCTCGTGCCAGGTACGCAGCGCGAAGAGGACGCACATGTTGGACCAGAGGTCGCCGTGCTGGCGGTTGACTTCGGGGCCGAAGTAGCCGTCCGGGCGCTGGCCGGCGAGAATGGCATTCACCCACCGCCTGGCTTGTTCCACGATGTCCGGGCGGGCGATCGCAAAACCGAGGGATACGAGCCCTTTGAGCCAGTAGGGCATTTCCTCCCAGGGGTTTTGACCTTCACCCCTGGGGTCAGCCCAGGCGCTGGTGACCAGGTTGCACCATGGGCTGATCTCGGGCAGGCGGCCGACCATTCCCCGGGCCATCAGGTCGAGTTGGTGACGGAGCCAGCCGTCCGGCCTGATCTGGCCGGCGGGCAGTTTGACCAGGGGGTTGACCCCGAGTGGGGCCCGGTTGTTGATATAGAAGTCGCTGAGCCCCGAAGAGGGCAGAGTTTCCAGCACTTGCATTCTGGGTCGCTCCAGCCATGGACTCCCGGGCGACCGGCCAGTTGGCCGGTGGTCGCCTCTCCGAGCCCGGGTTCACTCTGGCTCGATGGGCTGCATTCTACAGTGTGGGTAGGGCGGTTGTGAAGGGAGCGGATCAGCAGGCTTTGCCTCGGCCTGGCATCCCGCGGCTAGGATCAGCAGGGCATCGAAAGGGGCCACGGCTCGGGGACGCTGAACCGTGGCCCCTTATCGAATCGGTCTGTGGACCGCCTCGTCGGGCTCTTACAGCAGACCGTCCTTCTTGGCCATCAGCTTCAAGAGGTCGATGACGCGGCAGGAGTAGCCCATCTCGTTGTCGTACCAGGAGATGAGCTTGAAGAAGTTGGAGTTCAGCTCGATGCATGCCGTGGCATCGTAGATGCTCGACAGGGAGCAACCGATGAAATCGCTGCTGACGACCGGCTCCTCCGTGTAGCCGAGAATGCCCTTCATGCGACCCTCAGAGGCGGCTTTCATGGCCGCGCTGATGTCCTTCAGCGAGGTGGCTTTCTCGGTGCGAACGGTCAGGTCCACGGCGGAGACGTCTGCGGTCGGAATGCGGAAGGCCATGCCGGTGAGCTTGCCCTTCACCTCGGGAATACAGAGGCTGACGGCCTTGGCGGCGCCGGTCGATGCCGGGATCGCGTTCTGGCCGGCGCCACGGCCGCCGCGGAGGTCCTTCTTGCTCGGCCCGTCCACCGTCGGTTGAGTTGCGGTCATGGCATGGATCGTAGTCATGAGACCTTCGGCCACACCAAAGTTGTCCAGGACGACCTTGACGATCGGAGCCAGGCAGTTCGTGGTGCAACTCGCGTTCGAGACGATGGTGTCCTTGGCCTTGTCGAACTTCTCCTCGTTGACACCCATCACCAAGGTCGAGATGTCTTTGTCCTTGGCGGGCGCCGAAATGAGGACCCGCTTGGCCCCGGCGGTCAGGTGCTTGGTCGCACCCGCTCGGTCGGTGAACTTGCCTGTGGACTCGACCACGTAGTCGACCTTGAGATCCTTCCAGGGAAGCTGGGCGGGATCCAGGATGGAGCAACAAGGGATCTTCTTGCCAGCCACGACGACGTTCTCGCCTTGAGCACTGATATTGACCTTGGCACGCCCATGGGTTGAGTCATACTTCAACAAGTAGGCCAGGTTTTCAGCAGGTACCACATCGTTGATGCCGACGAACTCGATGTCCTTGTCGGTCAAGGCAGCTCGCATCACCAGGCGGCCGATACGGCCGAATCCATTGATTCCAACGCGCAAAGCCATTACATCATCTCCTGCCGGTCACAAACCGGTTGAACCGAGACTCTGAAACACACCGCCCGCGTCAGCCGGGCGCCGGCCGTTCCCCGCGGGTTCAACGGGCAAACAGGATAAGAGGGTTGTCGAGCGGGGTCAAGGAGGGGGCCTTGCCGATGGGTCGAACGGGGAGGGCCACCTTGGGGACGGGCGAGAGGTGAGGGCGGATCGGTGGTGCCCTTGGGCGCCCTGCGGCGTTGGCAGGATTCAGGCGTCCTGCCACGCCCGGTCAATCGCCCGCTTGCACTTGCGGCAAGCGTCGTAGGGGTCGGGCACCTCCCACTCGTCTACCATGATCCAGCCACGGAAACCTCCTTGCTTGAGGATGCTCAGCCCCTTGGCGCAGTCGGTTTTGCCATCGCCGCAGGCGAGGTGTTTGGATGTGGCCCCATCTCGAAGCGTGCCGTCGGTGTCGCAGAAATGGACGTAGCCGATGCTGCTCACCCCCACACGTTGCAGCAATTCCTCTGGTCTGCCGGTGGCCCCGTTCATCTGATCGAAGTG
This sequence comes from Phycisphaerae bacterium, assembly GCA_018003015.1. NCBI lineage: Bacteria > Pseudomonadati > Planctomycetota > Phycisphaerae > Phycisphaerae bacterium. The sequence continues at coordinate 92,283 of JAGNEZ010000013.1, forward strand.
GCTCGGGTCGTAGATGCCTTTCAAGGCCGGGTGGTTCGCCCCGTGCAAGATGCGCAGGTAGTGATCGGCCGTATTGAAGACAAACACAGGTTCGATCTCGAAACACACCAGCAGGCCGAGATCACCGGCGATCTTGCCGGCTTCGCCGAAGGTCCGAGCCAGCAGATCGATGGCCTGATCAAGAGTCTGGCCGCGCAGCCCGCCTCCCGGCCACACTCCGAGGCAATCGCAGCCGATGGCCTTGGCCAGTCGGGCACGATCGCGGAACTCGTTCAGCCACGCCTTGCGAGTCGCCTCGCTGGGGTCGAATGCCCCGTCCGCACCGAGTTGGATCGAGAACAGGCGGAGCCCGTACAGGTCGTACAGCCGTCTGAGAGCGCGGACACGATCAGTCTCATCGGCTGCCGGGTAACCGCCGCTCGGCCAGTCGCTGACGAGTTCGACGCCGTCGAATCCACTCCGCGAAGCGAAATCGAGCACTTCCCATATCGGGTAGTTCTTTCCATACTTGCGGGTGCCGGATTGAAAACCGTTCAATCCGACGGCGGTCTTCCATCTCAACTCAGGGCGTGGGCTTTCACCTTTCAGTGTGAGGGTCGATGCCGCCAAGGAGGATGCGGCCAGTTTGAGTGCGGTTCTGCGGTTGACGGGCGGAAGCATGACCGTGTGTGTCTCCGATATCCGGCCGTGAAACGGCTCTGCCGGGCTTCTTCAGTTGAACGCCTTCCGGAGCATTTCGAGGCTCTTGGGGACGCCGGTGGCGGCATTCTCCTTGCCCTCGAATTCGAGTGAGATGTAACCGTGGTAGCCGACCTTTCGGAAGATGCTGGCCACCCGGGCGTAGTCGATATCGAGTGTGTACCATTCGCCGCCGCCGAAGTAGGTCTTGGCCTGAACGAGGACAGCGTGCGGGGCGATCATTTCCAGTTGCTCATAGGTCTTGTCCAGGAAGTTGCCGGTGTCGGGCAGGAGCTTGAGCCAAGGCGAGCGGACTGCGGTGTAGATCCGCATCAGCCCGGCGGCGGTCCGGCCGATACCCCAGTGGTTTTCCAGGGCCATGCACACGCCGCATTCTTCGGCCTTGGGAAGGCACGCCCCGATGGCGTCAATCACCCACTTGAAGGCTTCGTCCTCGGTATGACCGGGAAGGATCGGTTCGATTCCCTTGTTGGCCATCAGGTCGTCGAAGGACTTGATCGTTCCCCACCGCCCGGTGTTGAGCCGCATCGTAGGAATGCCCAGCCTGTAGGCAAGCTCGATGCAGTGCCGAGTATGCTCGATCTGCTGCTTGCGGACTGATGGATCGGGGGACACAAAACCCTGGTGAATCGAGAAACCCATCAGATCCAGTCCGTTGACGAACGCGCGATGCTTGAGGTCCTGCAAGTAAGTGTTCGATTCGCCGCTCATCTGACGATGGAGGATTTCAACGCCGTCGAAGCCCATTTCCGCGGCTCGTTCGATGCAGTCGGCCACTTCGACCTTCTGGTCGGTGAAGTGCCAGAACGAGTACGTCGAGACTCCAATCCGCAGGCGGCGGCTCGCAGCACGGCCCCCAGCGGCATCTTGCGCTGCTGCTGACGAGGTCCCGGTCCCCACAGAGAGCAGGCCGGCTGCCGACGCCGACAAAGTTCCCGCTGCTCGTCCGATGACTTCTCTACGCGTTAATTTCATGGCCACACTCTACCTCATTGCCTTCGATGCGCGAAGGCCATGGTCGACTAGCCGCGGCCAGCCTCTCAGGGTTTCCAGCCTTGGCGGTACGGCATATCCAGCAAATCGTTCAATTCCGGCGCGTTGGTGATCTTCATGTTCGTCGGATCCCACTCGATGCGCTTGCCGGTGCGGACCGGGATATTGCCGAGCAGCACCGCCTCAGTCATCAGGCCGGCTCGCCCGAAATGGCTCATGTAGTCAAGACCAAGGTCGCCGTTCTTACAGTTACGGATCCACTCCTCGTGATGTCCGGGTGAATCGGGCAGTGTTTTCGGCGGCGGCGTGTATCCCGCAAAGTCCTTCTCCGGGAGCAGGGAGGGCTGGTAGCGCCCGTTGATGCGCATGCGGCCCTTGTCGCCCACGAAGACCACGCCATTATCTCCCGGCGGTTGACCGTCGAGCACATCGCCGGTAGGTTTCTGGCCGCCGTCATACCAGAACACGGTGACTGGCCCACGGCCGTCACGGGCCGGGAACTGCCACTTGATTCGACTCCAGGCCGGGAAACTCTCCTTGTGACGTTCGGATGTCTCGGCCTCGACACTCGTCGGATCGCGCAGCCCCAGGCCCCAGAACATGGTGTTGCAGGAGTGGCAGGCGATATCACCCAGCGCGCCCGTTCCGAAGTCGAACCAGCCGCGCCAGACGGCAGGCAGGTAGGCGGGGTGATACGGCCGGGCTTGGGCGACACCCAGCCAGAGGTCCCAATGCAGCGTTTTGGGTACAGGTGGCGTGTCGGTGGGGCGGTCGAGCGCGTTTCGCCAATAGCTGCCTGGCCGGTCGGTCCAGACATGGACCTCGCGCACTTCGCCGATCGCCCTCGCGCGCAGCAGTTCCACCGTCCTGCGGGAGCCAGCGAGAGCGTTGCCCCCATTGCCCATCTGGGTCACGACCTTGTACTTGGCGGTCGCCTGGGCAACCCGCCGGGCCTCCGCCACCGTGTGCGTCAGCGGCTTCTCGCAGTAGACATGCTTGCCGAGTTGCATGGCCGCCAGCGTCATGATGGCGTGCATATGATCGGGCGTGCTGATGACGACGGCGTCGATCTGCTTGTGCATCCTGTCGAACATCTGCCGGTAATCAGCGAATTTCGGAACGTCCGGCATTGCCTTGAAGGCACCGCCCGCGTGAGCCTCGTCCACGTCGCACAGCGCCACGATGTTCTCGCCGCGCATGGCCGTGAAATTGTCCCATCCACGGCCGCCGACGCCGATCAGGGCGACGTTGAGCTTGTCGCCACTCGAACCGGCACAAGCCCTCCTGGCTCCGCCCACCGCCCACAGGCCGATTCCCAGCTGTCCGAGGAAGACCCGCCGCGTGCTCTTGTTTCTCATGATCCTTCTCCTCATATAGTGCCCATGAGTCTAACGCAGGGGGTGCTGAAAGGAAACGACCCGCTCTGGAGGCCGTGGGGGTGGATGAAAAAAGGAGAGACCTCCGGCGGTCCGGAGGCCTCTCTAGGGAATGCTGGAGGTGGTGTTCTGGTACCACCGCGACCATACCGGCGTGATGCCGGGCGGCGGTGTTGCAGGTGCTGTCGAACTACACCTTGAATCGGCCGACAAGGGCTTGCAGTTGGTCGGCCAGAGTGGCAAGCTCCTGGCCGGCGGTCTGGGTCTGGGCGGCGCCCTCGGCGGTCTGCCGGGCCGCGGTGTCCACGCCGGTCATGTTCTTGGAGATCTCTCGGCTCGCGGTGGCCGATTGATTCACACCTTCCGAGACCGTCGTTGACGCATTGGCCGTCTGGGCCACGTTCTGGGCGATCTCCTTGGTGGTGATGGACTGCTCTTCCACCGCAGAGGCGATCGTTCGGGACACTTCGTTCACCTTGTGAATGACCTGGGTGATCTCGCCGATAGACTGGACCGCCCCGCCGGTCGAACTCTGAATGGCTTCGATGCGCCTGCGGATGTCCTCGGTGGCCTCGGCGGTTTGCTTGGCCAGTTCCTTCACCTCGGTTGCGACGACTGCGAAGCCCTTGCCTGCGTCGCCGGCCCGAGCGGCCTCGATGGTGGCGTTGAGGGCCAGCAGGTTGGTCTGCTCCGCGATATCCTGGATGACTCCAATGACCTTGCCGATCTCGTCGGCGGCCGACCCGAGCTGACTGATGTTCTGATTGCTGGTGGTTGCCAACTTGGCGGCATTTTCTGCGATGTTGGCGGCCTGCTCAGCATTACGGGCGACCTCCGCGATGCTGGCGGTCATCTCCTCCACTGCTGCGGCGACCGTCTTGACGTTGGCTGACATCTGCTCGCTGGAACCCGCGATCGTGCTCATGTTGGCGGACATCTCCTCAGCGGCCGCTGCTACCGTGGTCGACTGAGCCGTTGTCTCCTCGGCCCCGCTGGCAAGGGTGTCGGCGACGGCCGTCAAGGCGGACGATGACTTGGCCAGCGTCTGAGCGTGGTCGCGTATGCCCTGGACCGTATGCCTGAGCGTGTCGGACGTAGTGTCCAGAGCCCGGCCCAGATCGGCGATTTCGTCGTTGCCCGAGATCTCCACCCGCTTGGTGAAGTCGCCCTGGGACATCTCCTGCAGAACCGACACGGCGTTCCGCACCGGCCGGGCGATTCGTCGGGACACGACCAGGGCGCTGATCACCACCATCACTGCGGCCACCAGGCTGACGCCGACCACCACGGTTGCCACCTTGCGGGAACCGCTCGTAAAGAGATTCCTGGCGTCGGCCTGCATTTTCTTGACGCCATCCTTGGAGAATTCCAGGTGCAGAACGCCGTACACGTCACCGACCTTCCATTCCGGGTGGAGACGGCGCATATCGTTGTCGATCTTGAGGGGCTGGTAGTAAGAGAACACAGCGTCGCTGTCGACCAGGATTGCCTCGCTGGTCTTCTTGGCCTGCTCGAATAGAGCGGCGCTCAGGGCTTGACCTACACGCTGGGGATCCGAGGAGAGCTCGGTCTTGCCTTCCTTGTTGAAAAAGGAGAAGGCCCGGATCTCCGTCAGCTGTTTCTGCTGCTCGGCGAACATCGTGAACAGCTTGTACTCCCCGCGCTGCAGGGACCCTTCAACGGCGTTCTTGACCTCGAGCAGTACGTCCCTGCCATCGCGGTGTTTCATGTCCTCCACCGACTTCTCGACGGCCGCCAATGTCCGGTCGACATTTCGAGAGTAGAGGACGTGCTGAATCACCATCAGCGTGAAGGTGGAGAGCACGAACACGGCCAAGATGATGCCGCAGATCTTCTTGCCAAGAGTGAGTCGCATGTTCATTGTAACTTGCTCCCTCTGTCCTGTTCCGCGTACGCAACTGTGTGGACTTGCTCGCCCTTGCGGTAGAACGGGAAGTCCCGCCTCTTGGCGAACTCCTTGCTCGTGCAGCCGAGGCAGGGCGAGCCCGCCCGGATGCACCAGTTCACGCCGCCGTTCCACTGCCGTTGCGGGCAGTTGGTGTGGCTGAGGGGACCCAGGCAACCCAACTTGAACAGGCATCCTGGATCTCCGAACTTCTCCGCATACTCGTGCTTCTGCCAGTAGTGGAACCGCGGGCAGTTGTCATGGACCGAGTGGCCATAGAATAGTGTCGGGGTGAGCAGCTCCGGATCGAGTTCGGGAAGCCCCTTGGCCAGCACGTAGGCCAGAGTCCCGACTAGTTCCTCCGGATGCATGGGGCAACCCGGGCAGTTGATCAGTCGGCCCTTCGTCGGAATCCCTTCCTTGTCCATGAACTCCTTCAGGCTGCCGGCCCCGGTGGGATTGCCCTCGGCAGCCGGTATGCCACCGAAAGCCGCGCACGTGCCGGCGGTAATGATCGCCTTCGCGTTGCGGCAGGCGGTCTGCAGAATGGTCGTCAGGGGGATGCCGTTGACCTTGCAGGCTTTCGGCATTTTCAGCGGTATCGCTCCCTCCAGGACCAGGTAGTATCCGCCGGCAGCGGTGACCTTGTCGACCACCTCGCTGGCGACCTTGCCCTCGGCGGCCGACAGGGTGGAATGATAGGCCAGCGACAACACGTCGGTGAGCAAATCCAGCGGCCCGGGATCCGTGCTGTTCAGCAGCGAAACCGAGCAGCCGGTGCAGTTCATGCCCTGAAGCCAGAGGACTCTTGCCTCTTGCGTAACAAGCTTCTCCAGCCCCGCGGCTATCGCTCGGCCGTACTGGCGGTCCAGGCCAAAACCGGCGGCCAGGGCGGCACCTACTCGAAGAATGCTTCTTCGTGAATACTGGCGCATGTCAGGGGTCTCCTAATGAACAGCACACGCAAGGCACGGATCGAAGGAGCGAACGATGCGGCCGAGCTCGATCGGCTGCGCGGGATCCTCGATGAACGTTCCCGCAAGAGCTTGCTCCACCGGCCCTGGTTGACCTCGATCGTCGCGTGGTGAGCAATTCCACGTTGTCGGCACCACGGACTGGTAGCGCTTGACCTTGTAGTCCTCGATCGTGATCCAGTGGCCCAGAGCGCCACGCGGCGCCTCGGTCAGGCCGTACCCCGAGCCGCTCTTGGGGATCTTAAAATCGCTGGCCGGCGGGCCGTCGATCTCGATCTCACTCAGCCATTTCATGCACTGGTCGGCAACCCAGACCGTTTCCAGGCCTCGGGCAAGATGGCGGCCCATGACAGAGGCCATCTTCTCCAGCGGCACATCCAGTGAAGTGAGGACCGCATCAAGCTCCTTCTTGACCCAGGCGGCCCCCGCATCATGGTAGTTGGTCAGCACCCGGGCCAAGGGACCCACCTCCAGGGGACGGCCGGCGTAACGCGGAGCCTTGATCCAGCTGTAAGCGCCCGGTTTGTCCGGCGCAGCGTTCGCTTCGCCCTTGTCAGGGTGCAAACCGGAAGGCTGGGCATACCAGGAACTGGCCACGTCCTCGGCGACCTTGCTGACGTCCAGCGGCGCCCATTTTCCGTCGATCACTGTCCCGGGCCGGAAGAACTGATTCTCCGGCGTATTCGCGTCATCCATCGGAAAAACGCCGAAGCACAGGAAACTGCCGCAACCGCGGCCAATGTCGAAATACGCCTTGAACGTCTTCGCGACGGCCAGCACATCCGGTAAGTAGACGTCCTTGATGAAAGCCGTCGCTTCGAGGAGCCGCGTGCGGTATGCGAGCACGCGCTCGATCGTGGGTACCTGGGTGCAGCCGCCGGGTACGATCGCGGTGGAGTGCGGCAGGTGGGCTCCGAAGATGGCCCCCATCTCGTCGCAAGTGCGGCGGACTTCCAGAGCATGAACGTAGTGGCTCAGAAGAGTCATGTTGACATCTAGGTCCTGGACATAATCACGTTCGTATCTGGGAAGGAAGGGGGCGGCGGGGAGGATATCCTTGCGGGCGACCGCTTGCTCAACCCATGACTTCAGCTTGTTGAGCAGTTTGTCCGTGCCCGCGTATTGTAGTATCGCCTTGATGTCCACAAAATCCAATGCCGCGAGATGGTAGAAATGGAGGATATGGGAATGGAGGTGGTTTGCTCCCAGAATGAGATTCTGAAGCAACCGGCCGTTGTGCGTCGGTTTGAGCTTGTAGGCCATTTCTTGAGCTCGGATCGACGCAATGCCATGCGAGATCGGACAGACGCCGCAGGTCCGCTGCATGATCTGCTGGGCATCGAGAGGGTCGCGGCCTTCGATGATCTTCTCAAGGCCGCGGAACATCTCCCCTTCACATTTGGCCTCCTTCACGCGAAAGCCCTTCTTGCCTCCGACTTCTACCTCTTCCGTTTCGGCATGAACGGCAAGGTGTCCTTCAATGCGGGTCAAGGGGTTGATGGTGAGTTCGTTGCTCATGAGTTCGCTCCGAAGGTTTCGCCGTTGGGCAAAACATGCTCCTAGTGGCACTGTTGCGGCGCTGAGAGAGACTACCTCGAACCCCCGTCTGGTCCGGCAGCTCCAAGCAGGCCATCCCGACGCTCGGACCGGAGTGTTGCGGGATGAGAGATGCTGAGCGCTCAATCAGGCCTTTTTCTCATCGTCGGAGAGAAAAGCTGACTTGAGTGATCGCTTCGATCTAGAGGGAAAATGGTCAATAGGCCAGGACGAGACTGACCGTAACTAGATTGCCGGTTTGGTTATGGGACCCGAGTCAGTGCTCGTATGCCACTGCGACCGTGGTGTCTATCCGCCGGACGAAACAGATGATGGACTCTTCACCTGGCGGTGGCGATCATCCCGGCCAGCCGACCAGAACTCGGCAGGCCTCATCCTGGAGCTTGGTGAAGGGGGCGACATCGTCATCGTCACCCGCTTGGGAGGGTATTCTGTTGAAGATGATCGAGAAGGCCAGCCATTTGCCTCGGCGGGTCCTGACGTATCCGCTGAGCGAGGATACGCCGCCGATGTAGCCAGTCTTTCCGAAGACATGACCCTTCAGGTCGACCATTCTCTCCTTGAGTGATCCGTCAATCCCTGCCGCAGTCAGACTGCTTCGGTAGACCTGAGCGTCCGGGCGTATATGCATGACTTTCAGCAGGTCGGTGAGCATGCGGGCCGTTACCCGGTTCTGCGGGCTTAGGCCCGAGCCGTCCATGGGGGCCAGCGCCTGATCGTCGATCCTGTTCCTGGCCAGGAATGCACGCAGGGCATGGCCTCCGTCCTCCCAAGATCCCGGCACGAAGCGGCCCGATTGCCGCTGGAACGTCTGCCCACTCAACTTACAGAGACACTCGGCGAACAGATTCTGGCTGTTCTTGTTGATGCGCGACAGGATGTCGGGGAGTGGGGTCTCATGCACGGCGATGACTTTCTCGGAGGGCGGCACCGGTGCGCCTCCAAGCGGCCTCTCTGCCCGCCGAATCTCGCCCAGAATGGCGATGCCCTTGATCCGGAGTTGGCACCTGAGTGCATCCGCGAAAAACGCCCCGGGCTCCTCGACCGGTTTGCTCTTGAGCGCCGTCTTCTTGGTGCAGATTCCTCCCAGCCTGTACACGTTGCCGCCGGGTGATTTGACGATCTCCGGTTCGCCCTTGGCACCAGTCATGCACTCGTTGATGATGCGGATGTCCTGTACCGGCGGCATCACTTCATAACGAACCGGTTTGCCTTCTTCAGTCGGAAAGACGGTGATGTCGACGGAGTTGTCACCGAAGTTGAGCCCGCTGGTCGGTGCGGCATACCAGTGAAGAAGCCAGTCCTTCCGCCACGTGGGATGGACGCGAGGCTGTCGTTCGAAGGCGGAGTCATCGTAGACCAGGTCGCCTCGGATCTGACGTACCCCGCGTTGCTGCAGAATGCTGGCCCACGCTTCGAGTAGAGTCACCGGCGTGCCCCCCCCGGCAGCAGCAAGGCGGGCATCGCCGGTGGCCGGATCACCCGTGCCGATCAGCCACAGGTCGTCACCGTCGAGGGCCAGATAGGTCTTCACCCGATGGTTCGCTCCGAAGAGGTCCAGGCCGACTGCGGTGGTCAGTAGCTTGAAGTTGCTGGCCGGCGTACAGGCCTCGTCGGCATCTCGGGCATATAGCTCCCTGCCTCCGGGTAACTCGACGACACGGGCGCGAACGACGGCTCCTGTGGATGAAAGCCGACCGAGGACCGCGTCCAGTCTGGACGCCAGTTTCGCATCCTGGCCGACGTCTGGTGCCACACAGCCGGCGAGGCACCACGCGAGGCCGGCGGCAACGAGCATGTGCTGACGGCGTGGGAACACGAAGGCTCTCCTACATTCGAACGAGTGACGATATGCCCATCAACGCATGCTACCACCCCCCGGGCTCGCGTCCATCCCTCCAAGAAGCACACGTGCCGGCATCGGGACCGTTTCTGAAAGAACGCTTGGTTTTCAGGAATTCCCAGTTGATTCTCGTGAGGGCCTCAGGTACCATCTACAGATTAGGTGTACTATGTCGATTGCGGATGTTGCCAGATCGGCCGGGGTGTCCCAGGCGACCGTGTCGCGGGTCATCAACCACGTCCCCGGGGTATCCGCCAAGAACATCCACCTTGTTCAGCAGGCGATGGAGCATCTGGGGTATACACCCCCTCCGCCCGAGCGGCGCCCGGGCCGGCGTTCGCCTCCTCGGAACAGGATTGGCCTGCTGGGCGCGATTGTCCTGGACGGGCTGTATCTCCACACTCCCGGCGTCCTGGCCGCCCATCTTCGCGGCATGGAGCGGGAAGCGGCCGATCACGATTGTGCGTTGGCGTTTGCCGACATCTCCGACGCGACTCGCCTTCCTACGATTCTCGAAGGCCGCCAGTTGGTGGGAGGGATCTTGCTGGGGTCGCACGCCCGCTCCGGCGTGTTGGCCGCCATTCAGCACATGCCCTGGGTCTGGCTCAGTTCACACTCCGGTCCGAGTGGTGACTCGGTCCTGGCGGGCAATTTGGAGATCGCCGAGATGGCAACCCGGTATCTCGTCGATCGGGGACATCGGCACCTTGCGTTTCTCTCCGTGATGAGCAGTTACCCTGCCTACCCCGCCCGCGCTGAGGCATTCCGTACGGCGGCTTTGCGTGCCGGAGCCACGGCCGACGTGCTGATCGACCAGCCCCAGATCGACGGCGGTGCGGACACGAATCTGACCTTGCCGATACTCCGGGAGCGAGTGGCCGGTCTCGTCACTCGGTTTGTCAGTCTCGCTCCGCGGCCAACGGGTTTGTTTGTGCCCAACGACATGATGACGGCCATGGTCTACCCGGGGCTGATGATGTGTGGACTTCAGCCGGGCGAAGACGTTGAGATCATCTCATGCAATAACGAGGAAGCCTACCTGGTCGGGCTGCATCCCCGTCCTGCGACCATCGACATCGGCGCGGAGCTCATGGGACGGCGGAGCGTGGAGCAGCTCATTCGCAGGATCCGCCATCCAGGCGAGACGCGGCAGGTGCACATCGCGGTTTCGCCGGTCCTGATCGAGCCGGACCGGCACTGAGCCGCAGGTTAGCGTCTTCTCTCGGCGAAGCGCGGTCGAAGCCCGGATCCAGAGTCAATCAGGGTTGAGGGGCGGTCGAGGTCGGCAGCTCTGGCGGCAGCAGGATCTTGATCGCTTTCTGGGCGGTCAGCGTTCGCCCGGTGAGCAAATCGAAGAATGCCGTGTGGGCGATCAGCTCGGCATGGACGGGGGGTTTGCCCGACGGCCAGGGGCACCTGATGCTGAAGTGGTGGGTCATCAATCGGCCGTACCACATCTTCCGCGTGGTGGGCACGTCGAAGCGGTACTCTCCTACGACGTTCTGATCGGCCGGGCTGAGAGGATCGAGAAGGACCACCTGGATCGAGCCGGCGGCCTTGATCACGTGCCCGTCTTCATCATAGGGTTGGACGTAGAGTACGATGCCGTCGTCACCTGGCTTGTTGTCGGTGTCGTAACCTCCCGACATGCTCGCGAAGTCGATCTTGACCGGGGCGACGAGTTGCTCCATGGCTGCCTTGCGATCCAGGCCGCGGAGACGGGCGATCTGGGCCTGCAACGTCCGCAGCCCTTCCTGCTCAGAGGCGAGCTGGTACTCAAGCTGTCGGATCCGCTCCTGGGACAGTTGAAGCTGGCGTTGCGTGGCCTGGTACTTGTCGGCTGTCACCCCACCGCATCCGGCCGCGGCCAGCGCAAAGACCGTACCCACGAGGACATGGAGGTGTCCCGCGGCGAGCGTGCCCTTGGCCAGCGTTCTCAGGTTCACTCGTCGGATTCCTTGGGTTTGGGTGGCGCTTCCGGCGCCCGCTCCAGGATCGTGTCGGCCAGCCCGTAGTCGATTGCCTCCTGGGCCTCGAGCCATTTGTTGCGGTCGCAGTCCCGCTCGATCTGCTCAATGGGCTTGCCGCAGTGGAGGGCGATGATCTCATACAGCCGTCTGCGCAGCCGGATGATCTCGGCCGCCTCGATGGACAGATCCGTGGCTGGCCCTTCGAGCACCCCGCCGATCAGAGGTTGGTGCAGCAGGAGTCGAGCGTTGGGCAGAACGAATCGCTTGCCCTTGCGGCCTCCGCACATGAGCACCGCACCCATGCTGGCGGCCATGCCCACGCAGAAGGTATGCACTTCGCATCGGAGGAACTGCATCGTGTCGTAGATGGCCAACCCGGCCGACACCGATCCTCCCGGCGAGTTGATGTAGAAGTTGATCGGGGATTTGCTGTCCTCGTTGGAGAGGAACAGCATCTGAGCGACGATGGTATTCGCTACTGCATCGTCGATCCCGCCGCCGAGGAACACAATCCTATCCTTCAGCAACCGGGAGTAGATGTCGTAGGCCCGCTCGCCGCGACCGGTCTTCTCGATGACCATCGGAATGAGGTGCTGTGCGATCATATGGGAGTCCTATGTGAGGCTACTTCTTCTTCTTTGCATCTTTGCCGGGCTCGGCGAGGATCTCGTCGACAAGCCCGTAAGCCAGAGCTTCCTGGGCACTCATGTACCGGTCTCGCTCGATTTCGCGCTCGACCTTGGTCGGGTCCTGGCCGGTGTGCTTGGCGATCAGGTCGTTGAGCATCTTCTTGTCTTTGAGGATTTCCTCGGCCTGGATCCTGATGTCCTCGGCCTGCCCAGTAATGCCGCTATACGGCTGGTGGAGCATCACTTTGGCGTGCGGCAGGGCATAGCGCTGCCCCTTGGTCCCGGCGGAGAGTATGATCGCGGCTCCGCTGGCCGCCTGCCCGATGCAGTAAGTGGCCACGTCGCAGCCGAGGAACTGCATCGTGTCGTAGATCGCCAGGGTCTGATCGACCAGGCCGCCCGGCGAGTTGATGTACAGGTTGATCGGCTGGTCGCGTTTGATGGATTGCAGATACAGCATCCTCATGATCACGATGCTTGCCGATCGTTCGTTGATGGGGCCGGCCAGGAAGATGATGCGGTTCTCCAGAAGAAGGTCCTCGATGGACATCTCCCGGGTCCGCTGGTAGGGCGGGGGTTGCTGGTTGAGGGTACGCAGTAGGTCGTGCGGGTGATTCATGGGTATCCTTCTCTCTGTCGCCGCCTCAGTCGGCCATGCGTGAAAAGCGTTCTGGCGCCGCCGTTTGCTCAGGGTCCCGGGCCACCGGCTCAAGTCGCGTCCGAAGCCTGCACGTCGCCGGCCTCAGGCTTCTCTTCGGCCACTTTCGCCTTCTCAATCAGTTGCTCCACGATCTTGTGGTCGCGGATCCGGACGTACAGGTTGGTGATCGCACCTTCACGGGCCAGTTGGTCCCGCACCCGGTCGAACCGTTGGTTCTGACGCTGGGCGATCGCGGCGATCTGGGCGTTGATCTCGCCCTCAGACACCTCGACCTCGCATTGTTCGGCGACCTTCTCCATGATGAACGCCAGTTTGAGCTCGCGGACCACATCTTCGCGGACCTTGGTCTTCATCTCATCAAGCTGTTTCTGGACCTCGTCCTGCGGCACGCCCTGCGAGTAAAGTTCTAACATGCGGCGCATTACCACCTGGTTGACTTGTCGCTCGGACAGGCCCCCTGGCAAGTCAAAGGAGGTTTGGTCAAGTAGGTACTGGTAGACCTGAGCGCCCATGTCGTTGCGGACCATCTCACCCACCCGGCTCTCCATGTCCTTCCGGACGTACTCACGAATCTCGCTCTCGGTCTCAAAGCCGAGGCGCTGGACAACGTCTTCCATCGATGGAACGGAAAGACGCTGGATCTGCCGAACCTTGAACTCGAAGTCCGCCTGCTTGCCCCGATACTCGGCCTTGACGTAGCTGTCGGGAATCTGCCCGGAAATGGACCGGACATCGTCCGCCTTGGCCCCGGCCAGGGCCTCGCCCAGCTTCTCCAGCACAACACCGTCAACCATCTGGGCCCGAGCGGCCATGCGAACCTCGGCCTGCTCCTTGAGCACGGCACCCTCGCAGGTCATCTTCAGGTCGGCCACGACGACGTCATCTGCCTGGACCGGCCCTTCGACGGTGTCATACGCGCCGCACATCTTCCGCAGGCGGTCGACCTCCGTGCTGACATCGTCGTCCTTGATGTCGAATGACCGCTTGGTGACTGGAATGCCGCCGAGCTCCGGCAGCTCGAACTCGGGCCGGACCTCGACCTCGCACGAAAAAGTCAGCGGTCCGTCGTCCGGAATGCTGATCAGCTCGATGGCTTTCTGGGGTTCGACCAGGGTCGGCGTCTGGGCACCCTTCTCGGTCGCCCAGACCAACGGATCGCCCAGCACCTTGATGTCGCTCTTTTCCGTGGCGGCCATGTAGCCGTTGAGCACCAGCTGCTGTACGAGGGTCTCCTTCACCTCGCCGCCGAAGCGCTTCTCAAGCAGTCGTCGGGGAGCGCGGCCTTTACGAAAACCGGGAACCAGGGCTTCGCGTCTCAGTTCGCCGTACTGCTCGTCGGACTGTTCGTCGATGGTGGCACGAGGGATCGTAACGGTCAGCTTCTTGCGGAGCGTGCCGGCGTCCTCCACCTGGACCTCGATGACTTCCTTGAGCTGGTCCTTCAGATCCAGCTTGGATTCGCCTTCGGATTCCTCCCCGGCGAGCGCCTCCTCGCCGTCCTGCGGCGCGAGGTTCTCATCCTCCAGATGCTCGCTCATGGCTTGACTCTGGGCATCTTCTTCGGCCATCGGGCACACTCCTGATTAAGGCTTGACTCAAGTACCTGGGGGCTGTCCGGATCGGCCATGGCGGGTAACAAAAAAGGTCAACCGCTCTTGCCCTGCCGACCGCACCCAACAGACTCGGGCGTTGGCGACCGGTCAAGGCAAACCGGCTGACCTCCAAAGACACACCTGCGATCGCAGCCAACGCCTGGCTCACGGTACACGCGGGTCCGCGGCCGATATCCTGCGATCACGTTTCAACATGTCAAGTCGTGCGGTGCGCCCGGATCCCCCTTCGCCCGTCCATGCGTCGTAGCTCAGCGCGCTTGTGCCTATCGCACAGAACAAGGCCTTTCCGCCTCGCACCGCCAGCGTTAGGCGCACAGTACAGTCCATCGGTCGGCATGTCAAGCCGTCTGAAGCCAAAAGCGATCGGTTTCGGGGCGGCCGGTGGCTGGCAGCCCCCTTTCGCGGGTCAGGAGGTCGCAGTCTGGGACCGGTCCGATGCGGGCTCGGGGACCGGTCCGGTGTGGCCATGGACCGCCGTGGCCGTGACGGCGAGACTTGGGCAAGCGGGGCGTTACCTGACGGCGAGCGGGGCGTTGCCATCGGGAGTCGCGGAGCTGTGGATGCGGCGGATTTGGTAGATCGGGCGACTCTGACTTTCGTGGTAGACTCGAACCAGTAGTTCAGCAAGGAGCCCGACCACGGCGCACTGCGCCGCGAGAATGACCAGCAGGCCGGACAAGGGAACGAGGACATTCCGGTTCAGGTGGAGGCGTTCTTCGCCAAGGATGCCGAGCCTCTGGCCAAGGGCGATGGCGAGCAGCAGCGCGCCACCCAGAAGCGCGTACAGGGCAAGCTTGCCGAACAGGTACAGGGGCTTGGTCATGTAGCCGTATAGAAACTTGACCGTGATCAGATCGAAGACCACCCGGATGGTCCGAGAAATGCCGTACTTCGTCTGGCCGTGCGTTCGCGGGCGGTGATGAACGATCTTCTCGGTGACCCGGGCCCCGTTCCAGGCGGCGAGAGCGGGCAGGAATCGGTGCATCTCGCTGTACAGGTGCACGCCGCGCAGGATTTCGCGTCGGTATGCCTTCATGGTGCAGCCATAGTCGTGCAGCCGAACGCCGGTCACCCGGCCGATCAACCAGTTGGCGATCATTGAGGGCAGCCGGCGGCTGATGAAGCTGTCCTGGCGTCGCAGCCGCCATCCGCTGACGACATCGTAGCCCCGTCGCTTGTTGAGTTTCCTGATGAGCTTGGGGATGTCGTGGGGGTCATTCTGACGGTCGCCGTCCATGGGCACGATCACGCGACCTCGAGCATGGTCGAAGCCAGCGGCCATGGCGGCCGTCTGTCCGTAGTTGCGGCGCAACTCGATGACGCGCACCCGCCGGTCGCACCGAGTGGCGCCGCGCAGCCGTTCCAGGGTGCAATCGCGGCTTCCGTCATCAACGAAGATCGCCTCGTAATCCATGCCGGAGGCGGTAAGAACCTCGGTGAGTTCGGCGTAGAGCGGCTCAACGTTGTCCTCTTCGTTATGGAGGGGAATCACGACGGAGAGGTCACACGGGTCCAGCGGCTGATTCCCGATGACAGGGCAATCACCGGTAACGACCGGATCAGTAGTGGTCGGGGGCATGGGCATTGCCTCGCTCAATCACAGGGCGATCATCCGGCCTGAGGCCGGGGCCGTGGCCATTCATACTCCAGAAGGCGTCGTCGTGTAAAGGCCTGTTTCAGCCGGAGACGCGGGTCTCGGCTCGCCTGGCGGGTCCATCTGGCTGGGTAATGACCACCAGTTCCTTGCCCGGCTTATCCTCGTATCCGCTCAGCTCGAAGACAATTCGCGGCGACAGATTCGTACCCCGTTTGAGGAGATCCAGGTGTCCGCTGGTCATGATGAGGTAGACCGGGCGCGGTTCGGCGAGCTTGGTTCGGATTCGCTTCTCGAACTCGCGGTAGACTTCCTCCTGGACCGCCAGCCGGTTCCGGCGCAGGTCGGCCATCTCCAGTTCGTTGATCAATCGCTGGAGGCGGTAGCCGTGGTAGAACTCCACCGTGGCGTCCGGGCGGCCGCCGACCCAGTAGATCGGGTCGGACACGCCGATGCCGTGCCGGGTGAATCCTCTCACCAAGGCCTTGGCTTCAGTATCGACGTCCATGAACTGTCTGGCGGCCGGCACCCCCAGGACGGTCAGCAGAGCCGTGCTCGTGTTGAGCAGGACGAACGACCACACCCGCACCCCAAAGGCAAACAGAAGGCACGACAGGGTGAGGAGCGTGAACACCGGCAGGGCGACCCGGAGGCAAAGTGAGAGGTTGCTGCTGCTCTGGGTGTGCAGATCCTCCTGGACGACGACGCTGCCCGCGACGAGAAGAAGACCAAGCAGGATCGGCAGAACCGCGGCCGTCGGCCTGAGCCATCGTGAGACCATGCCAAAGAACAGCCGGTCGATCACCGGGGCCAGGAGGAGGCAGTATGCGGGCATGATTGAGACCAAGTAATGCGGTCGCTTGTACCCCGCGGCACTCAGGAAGACCAGGCCGCAGATTGCCCAGATGAACGCGAAGGCCAGGGCTTTGCGCTGGGCAACATAGCGCCTCAGAAAGGGGGCGGCCAGGGCTTCCGGAAGGGAGCACAGGAAGGGGGCGGTCAGGCCAAATACAAACGGGAGGTAGTAGTAGAAGGGCTGGTCTTTGCCGCGCTCGCTCAGCCCGCCGCTGAAGCGTTCAAGGTATTCGATCTTCCAGAGGGCGGCCGCATTGTCAACCTCCAAGCGGATGTACAGCGGCCAGCTGCCCGCCAGGACGGCGAAGACCACAAGACCGGTCAACACCCAAGGCCAGGGAAGCCGGGACCATTGGGCGAGGGCGTCCGCGGACGCGAAACGCAGGCGACCACCCGCAGGAACCCGGCCGGCCGTATTCAGGATCGGGACCGCGACGAACCACCAGAGCGTCAAGGCAGCACCGGCTGTGGCCATCGGCAGGGGGGCCTTGGCCATCATCGCGGCGGAGAAGCAGGCGAACATGATGACGATGAAGGGTCTGCTCGGCCGCGGAGGTTGGAAGGCTCGCCAGAAGCAGGCGAAGGTTAGGGTCGTGAACAGCGCCAGAATCATGTCGACCTGGGCACTGTGACTGAATAAGACCGTGGTCGCACAGCAGCCCATCACGAATCCGGCCACGAACCCGGCACGCTGGCCGAACATCATGGTGCCCAGCCACCAGACAGCCAGACTGTTGAGGAACGCGGCCAGGGCCGAGGGCAACCGCGCGGTCAGATCGGACACCGGCTGTGCATTCGGATCGTCGAGCAGCCAGGAGGTTGCGGCGATCGCCCAGTAGCCCAGCGGGGTCTTGCGAATGCGTGGGATTTCGGCCAGTTGCGGGATCAACCAGTTACCCGATTGGATCGTCTGGCGAGCGGTCTGGGCGCAGATACACTCGTGGTCGCCCATCGACGGCCCGGAGCCGATCCACGCGAAGCAGGTGGTCAGCGAGAGAAGCAGCAGGAGAAGACCCATACTCCGAAAGCCAGACGGCATCGCAGCTCTGTCGCCAATTGCATCTTTGTTCTCCAGGAGTGGCTGCCCTGCCGCATGATCGCCGTCGGTGGTCAACATTCACTCCTTGTCTCCGAAGCCCGGTTGTGATCGGTGGCCCACATGGTAGGTGGCGTCGGTTTGAAGTCAAGGCGTGGACCGGCGAAACGCAGCGAGACAGCATCAAGTGAACGGGCGCCAGTCGACGGCGGAGGCCAGCGATCGTTACCTTGCCGTCGACCAGCGATGTACAGTATAAGTATGATGCGGCTGCGGTTTTCGTGATGCTGAATCGCTGATGATGTGAGCGCCGCGGGCGGTTCCGGCAGGAAGACACTCATGGATAGCGTGCAGGGACATGACGGGGCCGCTGGTCATGCCGGGTGGATCGTCCGTCGCGAGGATTCTTCGCCGGCTATTCAGGTGGTGGACGGTGTGTGCTATGTCCTGTTTGCCCTCGATATCGGCCTGGCGATCGACCTGAACGAAGCCGAGCGTCGGGTCACCGACGTCAAACAGCGCGAGACGATCAGGCACAAGCGGCGCACTCCCCAGTACTTTGAATACGACCCCCCGCCTCTTCGCGTCACCCAGGACATATTGCCACTCGTGTTGGGTGACTTTCAAACCGCTCCCGTGGTTGACATGATGATCTACGACTTCGGCGCGGTCTCGGTGACGTACACGATTCCCCTCGCCGGCTCGATCTTCGGGTTGCTGGCGCTGAGCGACGTTCTGTACGACAACAATGCCCTGCTGGCCGATGCCCGCAGTCGGGTCGAGCACCTTCTGGCCACCATCGCCCCGGCCGTGAACAAGCCCCGGATCTCCGATCTGGTTGAGGACTATGCCATCTACCGGATTGAGGCTCTGACGCCCGGCGTCAATCCCGATCGCGTGCTGGCCGATCACGGTTCGCTTCTGGCCCAGATTCTGCGCGCCGAGCTCAGCCCGCTCTCCGCCCAAGAAGTGAATGAGGCCCTGAGCTGCCGGATTGCCTTCAGCGACGACGATCTGGCGATCATGGACTGGAACGCGGCTGTCGTGCTCGGGGCTGACACGGAAGACGTGCGCGCGGTGCTGGAATACGCGAATGTCGAGTTGCTGGAAATGCGTTTTCTGGACGATCGGCTGGACGACGCCCTGGATCAATCGTATGAGGCTCTCACTCGACAGACCTGGCGACGCCGGCTGCTTCTGACCACGCTGGAAGCTGACATGCGTCGGGTCGCCGAACTGCAGGTCGACAGCGCCCTCCTGTTCGAGGGAGTGAACAACGCCCTCAAGCTGCTGGGCGACCAGTACCTCGCCCGGGTCTACCGTGCAGCGAGTCAGCGCCTCCATCTCGGCGACTGGGATGCCAGCATCATTCGGAAACTCCAAACTCTGGAAAGCATCTACCAGAAGATGACGGATGAGAACACGCACCGACGCATGGAGGTGCTGGAGTGGATCATCATCATTCTGATCGCCATGGAGATCGTCATGTCGTTCTTCCCGGGCCTGACCGGGAGTTGAGCCGGAAGCGCCGCTGACGGCGTCTGCTTGGCACGAATCACGTCTTGATCGTGACGCCGTCCTTGTCGAGATAGGCTCGCGTGTTCTTCTTGAGAGCCATGTTGGCTAGGTGCAACGGCCTGACGGCCTTGTGGCCGATCTCCACGGTCGCATTCGGCTGCTTGCGGCTCTTGAGGCACTCGAGGAAGTTCCGAGTATGCGGCTCAGTCGAGGTCACGCTGCCCGGGAGATTCTCCTTGGCGGGCTTCGGCCAACCGGCTTCCCAGCCGTTGACCTGATCAAAGATCCGGTAACCGGCCTCGGTCAGGAAGAGAGCACCCTTGGTTCCCTGGAAGGTGATCGACCAGCCGTTGCGCCAGGTGCTGGTCGTGTAGCCCAGCGTCCAGGTGCACAGGAAGTTGGGGTACTCGAACGTGCAGCAGAAGGTGTCCGGCGTCTTGGTGGGCTTGTTCTTATAGACCTCGCCAAACTGAACCGCGGAGAGGGGATGATCCACACCCATCATCCACTGGACCACGTCCATGAGGTGCGTTCCCTGGTCGGTCTCGTTTCCGCCGGAGAAAGGCCAGAAGTAGCGCCAGTAGCAGAACTTGACCGGCGTGTACTCCTGTTTGCCAGCCGGCCCGCAGAACCTCTCCCAGTCGAGCTTGCCGGGCACGTCGACGTTCGGATCGACGCCGAAGTTCCAGTACCACTCCGCCCGGACCAGGTGGATGTCGCCGAGGGCCTTGTCATCGAAGTACTTCTTGATCTCGTCCCGGATAATCGGCGAGCTGCGTCGCTGCATGCCGATCTGAACGATTCGATCGGACTTGCGGACCGCTTCCACCATCTGATTGCCTTGTTCGATGGACCAGCACATGGGCTTCTCGCAGTAGACGTCCTTGCCCGCCGCCAGGGCGTCGATGAGGTGCTGGCAGTGCCAGTGCTCAGGCGAGCTGATCAGCACTGCGTCGAGATCCTTGCGTTCGAGCAACTTCCGGTAGTCGTCGTAGCCCTTAGCCTTGTCGCCTGCGATTTCAAGTCCCTTCTGGAGATTGGGCTCGTACACGTCGGCCACTGCAGCCCATTCGACGCCGTACTTCTTGAACACACTCATGTGATGACGTCCCATGCCGCCGGAGCCGATGATGCCCATTGCCACCTTCTCGTTGGCTCCACTCGCCGCAGCTTCTGCCCGTGCGGTCCTTGCGGCGGTGCCTGCAAGCACGCCCGCACCTACGCCGGCCAGGCCGGCACCCAGGAATCGCCGCCGATTCAGTCTATTGTCCGCCATGGTTTGATCTCCTGTAAGACTCGACACGACTTCAAGTTACCGCGCCGTCCGGGCCTTGGCAACCCGGTAGGCACTTGCGGCATCCCGGACCGGGCGATGGCTTTTTTTCTGGAGGGCTTGTGTACCGCCGCCCGAAGGTTAAGCGGTCGTCTCCCGGTCATGACGGCTGGGGAATCGAGTAGCTGAACTCCGCCCAGCGTCCTTCCTCGCTTCTCGCCTCGATACGCCCTCCATGGGCCTGAATGATCCGCCACGCGGTGTAAAGACCGACCCCGGTTCCCCGCTCCTTGCGCAATGTGGGTACATCCAAACGCGAGAACTTGCGGAACAGGCCGGACTGTTGGCTCGCGGAGAATCCTGGTCCATCGTTGCGCACTGACACCCGCAGCTGACCTTCCGAAAACAGCACGCTCAGCAGAATCTGCCCGCCCGCAAAACCGTACTTGGCGGCGTTGCCGAGCAAATTGACCATGACGATCTTCATCAAGTCGGGATCGATCGTGACCCGCGGCAGATCAGGGGGGACGGATCGGGTCAATTCCATTTGCTTGCTTTCCAGCTGCGATCGGACCAGTTCGAGGCTCGGTTCAACGACCGAAGCCGTGAAGTCGATGTCGGTACGAAGCCGGGCCTTGAGTTCACCGCCCTCCAGCCGTGCAAGGTCGAGGTACTCCTGGACGAGACCGAGGAGATACTCCCCTTTCTTGGTCAGGCTGGCGAGCTTCTCGCGTTGCTTGGCCTCTAGCGGTCCCAGGTAGCCGTTAATCAACAGCCCGGCGTCCATGAGCATTGAAGCCACCGGACTCTTGAGCTCATGGGTGACAAAGCCGAGCATCTCGAAGTAGGCCTTGTTGGCCGCAGTCAGCTGCTCGATTCGCCAGGCTTTCTCGACGGCCTGGCTGAGCCGCTCGGCGATAGCCGTCTGAAAGCGGGCGTGGCGGTCCTGATAGGCGTGGGTGTGCCGGGAACTGCGGAACAGCAGGCCCACGACACGGCTTTCAACCGTCAGGGGGCAAGTGAGGTTGGATCGCACGCCTTCACGGACCAGCAGCCGGGTGGCACCCGATTTCGGCCGCTGCTCAAGATAACGTTCCAGATCGCTGATGATGCGTGGAGTGCCACGATAGAGAATGGTCTCCAGGGAACTCCCCGCCAGATCGGCCGCATATCCGTTGCCGAGTAGCAGCGGCTCATACAGTGCCCTGGTCCGATGCGATACCAGCCGCCGCCCATTTTCCTCGACGAACGCCAGGCTCACGCGGTCGCAAGGGCTGATCTCGCGAAGTCGATCGAACAGAAAGGCAAGCAACTCGTCGAGCGATTCGGCGGCGGCGACTTTCCGGTTGACGAGTTCGAGAATCTGCGTCTCGGCGGGTGACAGGGTACCCGGTTGGGCACCAGCATCGGCCGGGTCAAGGAAACGAACAAGGGTGTCGGGACCGGTGGCCATTCTGGGGACCGCCGAAGGCCCAAACGGTTCGCGCTGTCCGGTTGCCCGGGCAATGTGCGGAACACGGCCGGGGGAGAATTCACTTGCTCTTCTTCAGCTTCGCCTTGAGCACGCTGAGCAACGTGTTGGGGTCAATGGGCTTCTGGAACACGCCGTTCAGGCCAAGGGCGGTGTAGTCGGTGCTCGTGCTCAGGCTGTCGCCGACCGAGCTGAGCATGTAGATGGGGGCCTTATTGCCCAGCGCCCGGAGTTCCTTGACGAAGGTCGTGCCCGCGTCGACCTCTTCCATCATCAGGTCAACGATGACGAAGTCCGGCTTGGCCTCCTTGTAGACCTTGAGCCCGGCCTCGGCACTCTGGGCCTCGACCATGATATAGCCGGCTGACTCGAGGATCGTCCTGACCGCGTCGAGGAAATCCTGATCGTCATCGATGTAGAGAATGACAAACTTCCCGTTCTGCATGTTTCTTACCTCATCGAAGTTGCGAGGACTTCGCCCGACGAATGGTCGGTATCCCAGTCATCCCGCTCGAAGTCGCCCTCGCGCAGGAACCGCTCCACGAAACGGATCGCCGCGGCCAGATTGACTCGGGCGCGCGAAGATAGCGACTCCCCGAAGTCATCGAAATCGTATCCGCGAATTCCGAGAATGAAACCCCGGGTACACCCACCGAAGAGTGCGTGCGCCAGGCCCAGCACCTGCCTGGGCTCGATGCTGTGAGTGCTGAAGTTGATGCCCGCTTCCGGCTCGATGGGCCGGAACGAGAAGGGCGCCTCCCCGGTCGCATCGGCGTCGGCGAAAACGACGATGTCGTGCTCGGCGACGGCCTGGGCATCCTCGACCGTGAGCTGGTAGTCGGCATCGACAGTCACCGCCGGAAGGGCCAGTGACTCGACCACCCCGGCCAGAGCCGGGCCCAATCCATCATCGAGCCGGCCGGGGTTGCCGTAACCGATCAGCAAAACAGTGGCGTCCTTCTTACTCATCCCTTGCTCATGGTGTCCAGCAGCTTCCCTTGGTGATCGACCAGTTCGACCGTGAGGGGCATCTGTCCGAGGGCGTGGGTCGCGCAGGAAAGACATGGATCGTACGCCCGGATGGCCACCTCGATGTGGTTGAGGAGCCCCTCGGTGATGGTCACACCCGACAGGTGGTCCTTCGCGACCTTCTCCACCGCCCGGTTCATGGGTTCGTTGTTGTTGGTGGTCGACACAATCAAGTTGGCCATGACCACCTGGTCTTTGTCGTTGACCCGGTAGTGGTGGAACAACGTGCCGCGGGGGGCTTCGATCAAACCGACCGCCTCGTCGCGGCGCTGGCCCTTGGTGACCAGGTCTGTGCCCTGCAGATCCTTGTCGTGCAGAAGAGCCTTGATCTTCTCGATCGAGTGCAACAGCTCAATCATCCGCGACCAGTGGTATGCCATGGTCAGATTGTTGGGCTTGTTGTCGGTGACGGCCATGAACTCCTTGCGGGCCGCTTCCGCCTCGGGCGTGTCAATGAAGTCGGCCGTGTTGACTCGGGCCAGCGGGCCGACCCGGTACCAGCCCTTTTCCGGTCCCAGGCTCTTGATGAAAGGAAACTTCATGTACGACCAGGAACGCACTTCCTCGGCGATGTAGTCGGTATACTTCTGGTAGTCCACCTGATCGAAGATCTTCTTGCCGAGGGGGTCGATCGCCCGCAGGTTGCCGTGGTACAGATCCATGGCTCCGTCCTGGCGGATCAGGGACAGATGGTTCGAGTCGAACGAGCCGAAGGGGGCAACCTTCTTCAGGTTGGTGACGGTGTAGTCCTTGGCGATCTTGACCGCCTCGCGAGACCATTGGACCATCTGCTCGATGTCCTTGAGGAAGCCGTCCCGCTCGGCCACGGAGAGATTCTTGTTGATGCCGCCGGGGATCGCTCCGGTTCCGTGGATCTTCTTGCCCGCGGTCGCCTTGATGATCTCCTGGCCATACTTGCGCATCATCACGCCCTGGACGGCCAAGTTCGGGAACTTGGCGGCCACGCCGATGACGTTGCGGATCGCCACGTCGGCATCAAAGCCGAAGAGCAAGTCCGGCGAGCACAGATGGAAGAAGTGCAGGGCGTGTGACTGGAAGAACTGCCCGTAGTGCATCAGCCGGCGCATCTTCTCGGCCGTCGGAGTGAGGTTCTCGCCCCCGACGATCCGATCCATGGCCTTGGCGGCGGCCAGATGGTGGCTCACCGGGCAGATGCCGCACAGGCGCTGGACCAGCACGGGCACTTCCCAGTAGGGCCGGCCTTGGATGAACCGCTCGAAGCCGCGGAACTCCACGATGTGCAGGCGGGCCTGTCGCACCTGCTTCTTCTCGTCGAGCAATAGGGTCACTTTCCCGTGTCCCTCCACGCGGGTGACCGGCTCGATCACGATTCTCTGCATGTTTCCTGTCGCAGCAACCACGGCGATCCTCCGGAAAGGAATCAGTCGTATTTCACCAATTCATAGGGCAACTGCACGGGCTTGTTGCCCAGCAATGCCACGAGGGTCTCCCATAGTGTGTCCGCCGGGGGCGGGCAGCCAGGGATGTAGTAGTCGATCTTGACCACCTCGTCGCAAGGATAGACCTTGTTCAGCAGCAGGGGGATCTCCGGATCGTTCGGGATCATGCCGCTGGGATTGTGCACGGTCGGGCCGTGGAGGTAGGCTTCCTCCAGGCATTCCTTGAGCGGGATGGTGTTCCGCATGGCCGGCAAACCGCCCATGATGGCACAGTCGCCGACCGAAATGAGCACATCGCAGTGCTTTCGGAAATCCTGCAGCACGCGGACGTTCTCTTCGTTGCAGCAGCCGCCCTCGATCAGGCCGACGGCACACCGCCCGGTGAACTCCTTGATGTCGTCCACCGGGGACTTGTCGAAATCCACGATCTCGACCAGCTTGAGGATGCGATCGTCAATGTCCAACAGGGACATGTGACAACCGAAGCATCCGGCCAGAGATGCGGTTGCGACCTTCGGTTTGGCCATGTTTGGCTCCCTTCTTTACTTCTTGCCCGTTCGTTTCGCCTCGATGTCCGATCCGATGGGCTCCTTGTCGTAGAGCCGCTTGCCTATCGGGATGGCGTAGCCCACGCGTTTCTTCAGAATCGCCCCGACCGGACAGACTTCGACGAACTTGTCGGTCACTTTGGCGTCGGTACCGCCGAGGCAGGCTTCCGAGTTGACACCGACCTTCTTGTGAATGCCGCGGCCCACGAATTGGAGGATACCCTTGCCGTCCACGTCCCGGGAGGCCCGAATGCAGCGGGCGCACATGATGCATCGATTGTGGTCGATCAACAGATCGGGGTGGGAGGCGTCGACATCTCGCTTGGGAAACATATATGGGAACTTGGGGGCCGGGATCCCCAGTCGATAGGCCATCGCCTGCAGCTCGCAGTTGCCGCTCTTCTCGCAGAACATGCAGAAGTGGTTGCCCTCGACGAAAAGCATCTCAACCAGGTCCTTGCGGATCCTGGTCACGCGATCCGAGTTGTTCTCGACCACGATGCCCTCGGCGACGGGCTGGGTGCAGGCCGCCTGAGGTCGGCCGTTGACCAGGACGGTGCACACCCGGCAGCTCCCGTAGGGCGTCAGGCCTTTCATGTGGCACAGTCGGGGCACGTAGATTCCCGCCGCCTCGGCTGCTTCCAAAATGGTCTGGCCTTTCTGGCCCTGGATTTCCTCGCCATCGATGATGAAACTGACTGTATCGCTCATGTCTTCTTCCTGATTAGAAGTGGACCGACTTGCGACCGGTGATCTCTTGAGCATCCGACAGCGCCGCACGGATATCGAATGCCGGCTGAGTGCCGTTGGTGTCTTTTCTGACGATCGCCTCGTAGGCGGATCTGAAATTCTTCAGCGTGGTCAGGATCGGATTGGCCGAGGTCTGGCCCAGGCCGCACCGGCTGGCCGATTTGACCGACTGCCCGAGGTTCTCCAGGTATTCGAGGTCGGACGTCTGCCCGAGCCCGGCGAGAATGCGGTCGATGCGCTCCTTGAGCAGCATGTTGCCAACTCGACACGGGGTACAGTAGCCGCAGCTTTCCTCGACGAAGAACTCCATGAACTTGCCGGCGACCTCAAGGACGCTCCGCTCGGGTCCGAAGACCATGATCGAGCCGCCGGTGGCCAGGTCGTCATAGCAGATGGTCCGGTCGTAGTCCTTCGGCCCGACCATCTGCCCGCTCGGCCCACCCACCTGTACGGCGATCGCGTCGTCCGCCCCGCACAGCTTCAGCACGTCGCGGAGCCTGATGCCGAACGGCACCTCATACACGCCGGGGCTCATGCAGTCACCGGAGACGCTGAGCAGCTTCGTTCCGGAGCTGCCCGTCGAGCCGAGCTGTGCGAACCAGCCCGGCCCTTTGTCGAGGATGCGGGCGACACAGCAGAACGTCTCGACGTTGTTGACCGTGGTGGGGCAACCGAGGTAGCCCTTCTGGGCGGGAAAAGGCGGGCGGTTCTTGGGATCACCGCGCTGGCCTTCGCACGAGCTGAGTAGGGCGGTCTCCTCGCCGCAGACGTAGGCACCGGCGCCCATCTGGATGCGAATCGCGAAATCGAAGCCCATCTTGCCGCAAATGTTCTTGCCCAACAGACCGTCGTGTCGACGGCGGTTGAGGACGTGCTCAAGGTAGGCTTGCAGATAAGCATACTCGCCGCGGAGATAGAGAATACCGGTATCGCTGCCGATCGCATAGCCGGCGATCGTCATGCCCTCGAAGAGCAGGTCGGCCTTCTCGGTCAGAATGACGCGGTCCTTGAAGGTGCCGGGCTCGCCTTCGTCGCCATTGCAGACCACATAACGCTTGCTGCCTTCGGCACTTCGGGTGTAGTCCCACTTGATTCCGGTGGGAAATCCGGCCCCGCCTCGGCCGCGCAACCGCGAGGTCTTGATATCTCGAATGACTTCCTGCGGGCTCATGGCCAGAGCCTTCCTCAACGCGTCGCCGGGGGCGAGGTCGGCCAGAACGACCGGGCCGGCCTTGCGAATGTTGTTCTCGACCATGGAGCGGACGAGATCGTTGGCGTTGTTGCCGTCGCCGAGTTTCTGCACCAGCTTCTTGGGATCCGCGTGGGCTCGGAGGCTGCGAACGATGGAGTCCACCTTGTCGCTCGACAAGTGCGTGATGACCACGTCATTGATTAGTGCCGCGGGCGCCTGGTCACACATGCCAATGCATGGCGTCCATTCCAGCGTGATCTTGCCGTCCGGCGTGGTTTCACCGAAATCGATGCCCAGGGATTCGCGAAACGCCTGGGCCACACGGTCGCTGCCAGCCATCTGGTCGATGATGTCGTTGCACAGCCGGATGATCACCTGGCCCTTGGCCTTCCTCGAAAAGAAAGCATAGAAGGTGACGACGCTCTCGACCTCGACCCTCGGCGCGGAGACCGCCGCGGCGATGGTGTCCATCGCTTCGCCGCAGACGCAGCCCAACCTCGCATGGGCCGCCCGGACAATGTCCATCATGCGCGTGCGGTCATTGCCGTATTTCTGACAGACCTCCCGGATCGCTGCCTGGACTTGGCTCATGTTCAACCTCGAATCGGACGCGAGTTCGTGAAAGACGAAACCGTCCTAAGATAAGGCTTCGGCGCAGGAGTGCAAGGGGGCAACCCCCGGCTTTTTTCGATCTTGTTCCATGATGCGATAGAAGCCTCTACGGTCTGCTCTAGGGATCTCGACTTGAGCCGACACTTGAGGAATCACATTTCTCGCGAAAGAACGCCCCCGCTGTATTCACCCTTCGCCACCAGCCGACAATACCCGACCAACTGACTCGATAATCGCTTGGTGGGCTCGACTGATTCCCAGTCTGGCCCGTTGCCGCGGGCCGACCCACCTGCAGGGCATGCCCAAGAGTTCGGTCATTCGCGGCTTCCCGCTGGCCTGACCACGAAACACGTGGAAGGTGACCTGGCGGTGGGTCAGGAGACGCGAGATGGACGCGTCGGGCGTCCCGTTCAGCTGACAGGAGACGCCGAGGCGAACCGCCAGACGGTCACGCGCGGCTCCGATCGACTCGCCATCCGCGACCGGCTCGCTCGGTAGAGCCCAAAGACCTGCCCACAGCCCCGTGTCCGGCCCTTGAACCAGCAGCACGGCGGAGCCGCAGGCGACGGCCGCAACAACAAGGGGCATCGTCCGGACGGCAGTTCTGCGAGGCGTGACGGGAATCCGCTCGGTCAGTCCCTTGCTCACCGCCCCGCAGTGTGAGCCAAGCGGACACAGCGAGCACGCAGGGTGGCGAGGCGTACAAATGACGGCTCCAAGCTCCATCAGGGCTTGATTGAAGTCTCCACATCGGTTTTCCGGTAAGAGTGACACTGTCGCCGCCCAAAGACGAGATCGGACGACCGCAGTCGTAGCCCACTCCGCGACGACCAGCAGCCGGCTGACGACGCGGGCCACATTTCCGTCGAGAACCGGAGCTCGGACACCATAGGCGACCGAAGCGATCGCTCCGGCCGTGGACCGCCCGATGCCGGGCAGGGTCATGAGCTGCTCGACGTGGACGGGTACGCGACCGCCGTATGCTGACACGATAGTGCGGGCTGCGGCATGAAGGTGGCGGGCCCGTCGGTAGTAGCCCAGCCCCGCCCAGAGAGCCAGGACCTCGTCAAGGTCCGCCGCCGCCAGATCGTTGATGGTGGGGAACCGTTGAAGGAATCGCTCATAGTAGCCGATCACGGTGATCACCTGGGTCTGCTGGAGCATGAACTCGGCCAGGAGCTGGGCATAGGCGTCGGTGTGCCGACGTCGCCAGGGCAAGTCCCGTTTGTGCGTGTCATACCAGCGCAGTAATCGCGATCGTATGACGCGGCGGAAGGCGACCTCATCTTCTCGTCGATGCCGCCCACTCATCGATCTGGCGACATGCCGAGCTTTTGGTGATGGCCTCTCTCGCACGGGGATGAACGGGCTGGTCTCTGAGCGCTGCACGCGTTGTACTCCGTCGTGCCTGCTTGACCGCTGGTGGCACTCGGGCTGAAAATCCCAGTCAGGAGGCACAGGCTGTATGGCAGTATACCCTCTGGTGTTCGAGCCGATCTACAGGGGGAAGATCTGGGGCGGCGACCGGATCTTCACGCGATTCGCCCGGATCAGGAGCATTCCCGGGCCAATCGGTGAATCCTGGGAACTGGCGGATCTGGAAGAGGGTCAATCTCAAGTGCGGAACGGCCCGTGCCGGGGCAACACGTTGGGTGATCTCCGGCGCAATTGGGGAGCAGACTTGTTCGGGAAGGTCGAACCGTTCGAGGGCCGATTCCCACTGCTGATCAAATACCTTGATGCTCACACATCGCTCAGCGTTCAGGTTCATCCCAGCGAAGCTGTCGCCCGCCGACTCGGCGGTCAGGTTCGAGTGAAGCACGAGGCATGGTACATTCTGGATGCCAAGCCTGGGGGGGCAATCTATCATGGGCTCGAACCGGGAGTGGATGACCGGGCATTTCGCGACGCGATGCGGACGGGCCGAGTCGACGGTGTTCTCCGCAGCATTCCCGTGGTCGCGGGCGATTGTTATTACCTGCCCAGCGGTACACCGCATGCCCTAGGCGCGGGGGTGCTCGTGGCCGAAGTGCAGACGCCGTCCGACGTGACCTATCGAGCTTATGACTGGGGCCGGATTGACCCGACCACCGGTCGGCCGCGGCCACTCCATCTCGACCAGGCAATCGAGTGCATCGACTTCATCGCTCCATCGCCGCCTCCCAGGCAAGGGATCCTGTCGGTCGGCCATGAGCCGGGAGAGGCGGCCAGCCTGGCCCGGTGTGAGTGTTTCGAGATTACCCGGTGTCTCGTCGGCGGCGGTGGGCAGGATATGATCGAGCTGTATGGGTGCCCGGCCGTCTGGATGATGCTCGAGGGTGCCGGAGAGATACTCCATGGTGGTGACGGCGAGAGCGTGCCCATCGTGGCCGGAGACGTGGTGTTGCTTCCCGCCGCGCTGCCGAAACCGATCATTCGAATCGGCCAGGCGGCCACCTGGCTCAAGGTCACCGTGCCGCCGGCCAAATCATGAGCCAGGCTTGACGGCTTCGGAAGCCTGCCAGGGAACATGAGCTCGGCGTGTCGGGCCTGGTCGGCCGCCAGGTGGATCGTCGCACCGAAAGGAATCGCATATGGACATTCGCGGACGCGGAGCGGCGGGGTCGCTGGTCTTGGTTGTCTTGGTGGCTATTCCCGCATGGGGCCAGTCGGCGCCGGCGAAGAACGCGGCGGCAATCTCGTCTCTCACCCCCATCACGATCTATCGCGATTCGAAGCGCTACAACAGCTTCCCGGATATTGCCCGGCTGCCCGACGGCCGGCTCCTGTGCGTCTTTCGCGATGCGACGTTTCCGAAGCAGATCAGACACATCGAAGCCGACGCCCGTGTTGTGGGCTGCGTGTCGGAGGACCAGGGACGGACATGGTCGAAGCCCGAGGTGATCTACGACGATCCCGCCTGTCAGAACGATCCCTCGGTGGCGGTTCTCAAGGACGGGCGATTGCTGCTCACGTTTTTCAACTGGGTGGGACGCAGCGCCGAATACGCGGCCGCTCACAAGACTCATCAGAGTCGCAAGGTCGATCGTGGCCCATGGGGGGAGTACGCCGAGCCGGGCGGAGTGTATCTCCTGTGGGGCAGGGCCAGAGATCTGAAGTGGGATAAGGAGGCCACACACGTCACCGGTGACGCCGTGGTTCTGCGAGGTACTTCCGCCGCCGTGCTCGAGACCCGCAAGGGTACGCTCCTGATGCCGATCTACGGTCGTTCGGAAGAGCGCCGGGTGAATAACAGACGCCGCGACGTGGGCGCTGTCCTCCGCAGTGTGGACGGCGGCAAGACGTGGGGTAATGAGATTGTCATTGCCGAAGACCCGGGCCGCAAGATCGACATGGGCGAGCCGGCCCTCGCCCAGGCCGCCAACGGCGATGTCGTTGCGCTGCTGCGCACGGCAAACGCCGAGGACCACCTGTTCGTCACCCGCTCGACCGACGATGGTATGACCTGGTCCACGATCGCGCAGACCGGACTCATCGGTCATCCTGCCGCTCTGCAGTTGCTCCCGGACGGGCGGCTGCTGGTTGTCTACGGTTATCGGCACGCGCCCTTCGGCGTGCGCGGTTATATCAGTACGGACGACGGCAAGACATGGGACGCAAGCAAGGTCTTCACCATCGCCGCGACCGGTGTGCAGACTGACCTGGGCTACCCCAGCGTCTGCCTGACCAATGACGACCATGCCGTGGTCGCCTACTACATGAACGGGCGGGATATCAAGGACCGCTGGATCGAATGCAAGCGGATCCCGTTGTCAAGCCTCAAGTAGCCCCTACTTGGCGTCCTCGCCCGAGAAAGCCGGTCTTGAGGCCTCGGCCGAGGTGGCCGGCTTGAACTTGAATGCGACCAGGAACACCAGGCAGCAGACGGTGCAGAGAATGGCCGGTATGAGGTAAACCTTGGGCCAGTCCTTGTTGAGGGCGTCGGCAATCGGGCCGGCTACCAGCGATCCAACCAACATGCCCATGCCGATAGTCACCGACGACAGGAAGCTCTGGGCGCTGGACCTGATGTCTTTGGGCGCGACGACGTCGGCAAACATGAAGATCACGGTGAAGAAGAAGGCGAAACCGACGCCGTGCAACGAGATGGCAGTAACAACCAGAGAGGTAGGATGACCGACCGCGAACAGGAAATCGCGCAATGCCCAAGCCGCAATCCCAATGGCCATGGTGATGCGGAATCCGGTCTTGGCCAGGACGAACGGCAGCAGGACCATCATCACCATTTCGCAGATCTGGCCGAACGTTTGGACCGGCCCGACCCAGGATTCCGGGAGAGTCATTCCTTGCTTGAGGAACGATGGGGTCTGAACGAAGTAGTACTGCAGTTCGATGGCGACGAAGAAGCCTATGACGGCCATGACCGCGAACGACGGGTTCTTCATGAGGGCCAAGGCATCCAGGAAGGCCCACGGATTCCCGCCTTTGGCGGTCGGCGGCGTGTGGGGCAGGGTGAAGGAATACAAACCGTAGAGAATGGACACCACGCCCGCGAAGTAGAAGAGATCGCCCACCTCGGGTTTGCGGCCCAGCAGGGTTTCCGGAAGACCCAGCCAGATGCCGAAAATCCACCCGATGGCGATCCACCCGATCGAACCCCACACGCGGATGGTGCTGAACTTGTCGTTCGGCCAGTGATTGAAGACGATCGAGTTGGCCAGCGCGATGGTCGGCGCGTACAACAGGTTGAACACCAGCATGCCGATGAAGACCGCCGGAAAACTGGTCATCTTGGCCAGGAACATGAGAACGACGCCGCTGACAATCTGGCTGACACCCAGGAACCGCTGGGCCGCGAAGTAGCGGTCGGCAATCTGGCCGCCAAAGAAGGGAGCGATGATCGATGCGATCGGCATCGTCATGAAGATCAACGAGATCTTGGTTTGCGGGTTCTCCTTGAAGCCGTCGAGCTTTTCAAGGTGCATGGCGATATTGGGTACCCAGATTCCCCATATGGCATACTGGAGCAGCATCATGGTACTCAGCTTGATTCGCAACGCCATCGACATGATTGCCTCCCTTTCCGATAGTCGTCCGTGCTGACGTGACGGACAGCTCGATAGCCTAGCACGACGGCCGTGCCGTGCAAAGCCGCCGGACAACGACGCAGTCTATTCCCGGCCGTAGACTGGTTCAACCCCGGCCTGGTTCGACAAGTACCGTGTCCGTGACCTTCACTCGAGTACGCCGAGCCCGGCAGGTATTCTGCACGGCGACGAGCAGGCTTGCCAGCAGGCACAGCAGCGTGCCGATTCCGAGCAACCAGGTCACCTTGTTCCGGGTAAGCATGATACCGACGAACATGTTGGCTGAAGCCATTCCATCGTGCCTCGCTGGGAGGTGCTGCTTGGCGAGCCCTCGGCGGACTAGCCCAAGTTACTGAGTTTGGCAGCGTCAGTGGTCCTGGCGATAGCGCCAAGGCCGTTTCCTTCTGAAAGTCTTCACTACATTTGCGCAGCCTCTTCGAGGTATCGCAGCCGCTGGGGCATGGTC
>JAGNEZ010000014.1 GCA_018003015.1 Phycisphaerae bacterium
TAGCCCTGCGGTTCGCGAACCTCACCGCCGGTGAACTCCGGGAGCAACGGCCGCCGGGCACGATTCGCCCGGCCGGGCCGTGCAATTCGGCACCTTCGTGCTGGCTTTTATGCAACTGGGGGGTCTATTGTCCACAATCAAGGCCGCGCGTCAAGCCCAAAGTCGCGAAGCAAACAAAGCGGGAGCAGAATGCGTCGGCCGGGTCCGGATCGGCGTGAACGGATGGTCTCGCCCGCCCGGCGGAGACGGTGGCCCGGGCGGCGGAGCGACCCGCCTTTCGAGCGAGTATCAGACCTAAGATACTGGAGCACAAAAGTTTACGTCCATCCGGGAGCTAATGCGCTTATCCCAGGTGGGCGGGTCGGGGCCTGGAATTGGCCGGGGCTCCTGGTGGGTGTCTGTAGCTCAAGGGATGGCGCGCCCAGCCGGACCTAGCGATACAGTCTG
This sequence comes from Phycisphaerae bacterium, assembly GCA_018003015.1. Classification (NCBI taxonomy): domain Bacteria; kingdom Pseudomonadati; phylum Planctomycetota; class Phycisphaerae; species Phycisphaerae bacterium. Next base: position 448 of record JAGNEZ010000014.1, read on the forward strand.
GGGTTTTGGCGCCAGTCCTTGTCCTTGTCGTGGCCCATGGTTGTCACCCGTGGCCGGCGTTCGCGGAGCCGGACGGACTCCAAGCCCAGCCCCCAGCTTTCGGAGGCGATGTTCTTGCCCACGCATTCCAGGCGTAAGGTGTAGTTGCCGGGCTCAGGCCAGAAGTCGAGGAGGTGAAATTCACTGCTGTCGATCTGGGCGGCGTAGAAGTCGAGGGCTTTGCCCAGTTTCACGCCGTTGAGCGAGGCCTGGTAACGGCCGAAGTCGGGGGCGGAGGTTGCGTTGAGCAGTAGCCGCACGGGTTCCTTCTTGATCACCTTGAAGGGTATCTCGAGCCAGCCGTCCTCGATGGTAGCGGGTTTGAAGAGCAGCTGTGCTTCCTTGTACAAGCTGGGCATGGGTTGCGGTCGGGCCTCGCCGGGCCCGTGATAGCGGGCGTCGGTAAAGTCCTTGGCGAAGACAATCGCCTGGTCCAGGTTTGGCAGGCGGCGTTCGCGGGCCTCCGGGGCGCGGGCGGTGAAGGTCGGGGTGCCGGTCTGATACCAGTAGGCCACGCTGGCGTAATCGTCCTCCCGCTCGTTCCAGCTCATGGCCTTGTAGTTAGCGTTCTCATCCTCCGACATCCAGCCCCAGTGCTCGATGGTGACTTTGATTCCCTTGGTGAACACAATGGGGTCGTTGATGTGCCAGCGATAGGAGCTGGTGTAGGTGCCCACGCCCCGCTGCTTGAAGTAAGGCACGCCGAAGTAAGGCGTCTTGCAGGGCTTCAAGCCCCAGGCGGAGAGGAAGTAGTCCTCGGTGCCGGTTCCCCAGATTGAGGGCTTTTCCTCGCCGTCGATGTAGATCTTCTCGTCACCTTCGCCGAACCAGGCGGGGCTGCGCATGCGGACGGCCAGGACGGTGCCCACGTAGTGACCTTTGCCCTGGGTTTCGAGGAGGACGTAGTCCTTGCCGTTCTCGACGGGGTACTCCTGGCGGTACTGGGCGTAGAAATAGGGGGTATCATCGGGCAGTGAATCGAGCTTGATCCAGTCGATGTTGTGATACAACCCGCGGAGCGGCTTGTCGCTCTGGTTGATGACCTCGATCCTGGCTGACTTTCGGAAGGGCATTCGCCAGTAGCAGTTGTACGAATCGGCGTCCTCGACGATGACCGGCAGGCTGATGACTTCGCTGCGAAAGCCGAAGGCGTTGGCGAAGAAGTCGCCCATAGGGGCCTCGACGGCGGGTTTGTCCTGGTCGTCCCAGTACATGCGCAACAGCATTTCCTGGTGATTGGCCGCTCCGTGGGGGGCACTTGGCAGGGCGGGTTCGGGACCTCGGAAGGTGAACCAGATGTGGGTGATGATGCCCGGCCCATTCGCGTCGAGGACGACTTGGGTCTGGCCCGGGGGCACATCGCGGGCATCGCGGTTGCTGAGCGGCTCGGTGGTACCGAGCAGTTCGGCCTTGGGGTCGTAGGTACCGTCGGGGCCTTTGCGGAACGCCGAGGTGGAGCGCATGCTGCGACCCTGGCTGGGGCGGGCCAAGCCGTCGAGTGGCCCTTGCTGGGCGGGTGCGGGGCTTTCGAAGATCAGCGCCGCAAGGCAGGCAGCCATCGTGCATGCGATCTTCCGTGCGGGTCTAGACCTTTCGTGTCTTCGGTTCATGTTCGGTCTCCTTCTCGTCTATGGCAAGTCATCCACAATGCAACACTCCGCCCATTTCGACATCGGTTACTCGGTCCGGCCCCGGTCGTCAGGACGGCCTGGTTCTCCGAGGATGGAGCAGGCCGAACCCGTCGTTTTCTCTTCGACTGATTCATCACGGTCGGGCCTTGGGTGATTCCGGGCGCAGGTCAAGCGGTGCTGGGCGGCTGGCCGGCTGTGTCGCGCCCCCACCGTCGCCTCTGCAGGGTTCACCAAGCACCGGCCACCCGGCCTGATCCCAGGTCAGCGGCCGGATCTGAAGCGTCGGCACGCCGAACATGTCGGCGTCATAGTAGTGATGTACCAGCCAGTGCTCGTCACCGTTTACCAGGACGGAGTTGTGTCCTGGGCCCCGGACGTGGCCTCGGCTGTCCAGGACCAGGGTTCCGCCGCCGTCGAGCATCGGCTTGCCGTCGCGATCGACATAGGGCCCGGTGACGGCCTTGGATCGGCCGACCATGATCTTGTAGGTACTCTCGACGCCCCGGCCGCAGTAGTCGAAGGAGACGAACAGGTAGTAGTAGGCTCCTCGCCGAACGATGCAAGGGGCCTCGACCGCCCCGGGCGAGGATCGAGCGGCCAGCGAATACAGGTGCGTGTCCGAGTGCAGCTTGCCGGTTGACCAGTCCAGGCGGCGCAGCTTGATGCCGCTCCAGAACGATCCGAAGGCCAGCCAGGGTTTCCCGCGCTCGTCGAGTACGAGGTTGGCGTCGATGGCGTTCCAGTTGTCCCGACCGGGCAGGGACTCGATCACTTTGCCATGATCGACCCACTTGTACTCAGGGCTGGCGGGATCCAGGGTCTCGTTGATCGCCAAGCCTATGCATGAGCGGTTCCGTCCCCAGGTGGAGGCGGAGTAGTACAGGTGATAGCGTCCGTTGAAGAAGGAGATGTCCGGCGCCCAGAGGCCGCGCAGGCCGGGGACCTCGTCCCGAGCCCAGCCGGGGGTTTCGTTGAAGACGGTGCCGATCCGCTCCCAGCGAACCAGGTCTCTGGACCTGCGGATGGGTATGCGGGCGCCGGTGGAGAAGATGTAGTAGATGCCTTCAGCGGCGATGATGTGCGGGTCATGGACACGGCGGATGTCCCCTTGCTGGGCGATGGCCGAGCCGGCCACCCCCAGAAGGGTGGCCAGGGCCGCCGTCCAGGTTGCACCGTGCGGTACGCGGAAGCGAGGGAGCGGAACTCGAGAGCCGCTCCAGGTAGCTCGCGGGTGGCTGTTCCTGGAGACTCCTGGCGATGATCTCTGAGCGTCGGCAACCGGCGTGACCGGTGTCTGGATCCGCACGCTACCCGGAAGTCTGGCTGGACGGATGCTATGTTCTGTGGTGGTGATGGTGCGGTCGACCAGCGGGCGGATGGGGGCGGGGGCGGGGGTGACATGGCTTCTGGGGACAACCTTCATTATCTGCTCCGACTGATGCGGAGGATACCCCGACCGGGCCTGGGTCCGCAACAACCGGGAGGAAGTGTGCGGACTTGGAGAGCCGATGGTGCGGAACGAACGAGGCACGGGAAGTGGAGAACGGGATTTCGATGTTGGGGCAGTGACTCGAACCAGCGTATCGTTCCTCAGGGACACACCGCGGCGAGGATCCCTTGTTGCTGTCGAGGATCCTGGCCGCGGATCATGGGTGTGATGGGCTTTGGGTGAGCCGCCTCCGCGATCGGCCTACTGACTGGAGTCCGGGCTGATGGGGAAGGGTTCGCTCACCACCACGCCGGAGAAGAGGTTGGACGGCACATCGCTGGGCTTGACCTGCTCCCTATAGAGCTCGCGCATCTTGACCGGGCTGGGCCCCTGCATGTAGCGGAGGGTGATGCGACGCGGATTCGGCCCGGCGGTCTCGGTTTCCTCGCCGGCACGAGCCAGCTCGGGAATTGGTGCCTGGGCGATTTCGAGGGTCCCGCCCGGGTCAACGGTTTTGAGGCGATCGAGCCGGAACGTTCCGGCCGCGGGATCGGGATCGGGCTGCCAGCGTCGGGTGTTCTCCTGGGTGCCGATGGTGATATCCCACACGAGCTGTGCGTGCCGGGAGCTGTCCGGTCCGAAGTTGAGATTGAGGGACAGAGGGCGATCCCAGGTGTTGTGTACTTCTGCCACGAGGTGGTGGTTCTGGCGTTTGAGCTGGAGATGGAGGGGTCGTTCTGCCATGCGGATGTCATCGGGTGCGGAGCGGGTCACCTCGACTGTGACCGGCTCGCTGGTGACCCGTCCGAAACCGGCCTCGGTCCAGGACTCGTCCTCCCACTGGGGCTGGTACTCGAAGCGAATGGTGTGCTTACCGGCGGCGAGCATAGGATATCGGGACCAGCCGCGGTTGAATTCCGGGATGCGGAGTTGGGCGTGACTTCCCGGTGTGATGGTGTGCGCGGGCGGTTTTTTGCCCGCCCGGAGATCGACGGCCTGGCGGATGTCGGCATCGCCGTCGATCGAGTCGATGCGCAGCTCCAACGGCTGGTGGTCGGGCCCTGTGACCCTGAGCCAATCGGCGGCGTCGAGCATTCGGCCGACCTGATCGGCGTCGGGTGAAGCCGGCCGGGTGGTGGGTGTTTTGGTCGCATCGGGCCAGGGGACCCGCATGGGTCCCTGGCCAGGGTTGTGGGCGTGAAGGATGAGGGTGAACGGTTCGTTCCAGGCCACGCGTGCTGGAACGACCTCGAGACGGACGCGGCCGCCGAGCATGATGGCCGCCTGGAGTTCGTTGAGCAGGGTTCGGGCGGAGAGGGCGGCCTCGAGGTCGTTTCCCTGGGCGGCGGTGTGCAATTCGGGGAAGGTGATTGGTCCCCAGGCGGCGAGTTGCCGGATTGCCTCGCGGCGTTTGGCGGGTGACGGATGCTTGAGTTGCCTGACGGCCTGGCGGATCTCTGCGGCGGACGGTTTGGCGGGGGCCGATGCCGTGGTGGTTGCGGTTCGGGAGGCGGTCCGGTTCGCGGTCTGGGCGACCGCTGTCGTGCCACCGCAGGTCAGCGACCAGGCCATTGCGGCGATCACGCACCGACACGCCGGGGACGTTCTGCTCATACGTTGTTCTCCCGGGTTTGGCCCCGGCGGCGCTGACGAGAGGGCTGCCTATTGGATGGGGTTTGGCCACTGTCCTTCTGGAGGCTCATGAGTTCACTTCGCTTGTGTTGCGGGGCGCGGTCTGGGGGCCGGCGATGCCCAATCTCGACCGAAGGAACTGCCCGGTGTAGCTGTTTTCGTTGCGGGCCACGTCCTCGGGGCGGCCCTCGACCACGATCCGGCCCCCGCGTTCACCGCCTTCGGGTCCCAGATCGATAATCCAGTCGGCCATTTTGATGACGTCGAGGTTGTGTTCGATGACCAGGATGGTATGTCCTTTATCTGCGAGGCGGTTCAGCACTCGAAGGAGGTTGTGCACGTCGGCGAAGTGCAGGCCGGTGGTTGGCTCGTCCAGCACGTACAGTGTATGGCCGGTGGGTGTCTTAGCCAATTCGGCGGCCAGTTTGACCCGCTGGGCCTCTCCGCCGGACAGGGTCGTCGACGGCTGGCCGAGCTTCATATAGGACAGGCCGACGTCATCCAGGGCCAGGACGATCTGGCGGATGTTGGCGAAGCTCTCGAAGAACGAGATGCTCTCATCGACGGTGAGGTCGAGCACATCGGCGATGTTTCGGCCGCGGTAGCGGACTTCGAGGGTTTCGCGGTTGTAGCGGGTTCCCTTACAGACATCGCAGGCCACGTAGACATCCGGGAGGAAGTGCATTTCGATGCGTTTGGTGCCCTGGCCCTGGCAGGCCTCGCATCGTCCGCCCTCGACGTTGAAGCTGAACCGTCCGGGGCTGTAGCCGCGGATTTTGGACTCGCGGGTTTTGGCGAACAACTGGCGGACGAGGTCGAAGGCCCCGGTGTAGGTGCAGGGGTTACTGCGTGGCGTTCGGCCGATGGGGGACTGATCGATTTCGATGACCCGGTCCAGGCGTGAGACGCCGATGATCTGTTCGAACTTACCTGGTCGTTCACGGGAGTTATACAAGCGGCGGCGGACGGCCTTGAGGAAGACCTCGTTGACCAGGGTGCTCTTGCCGCTGCCGGAGACTCCGGTCACGCAGATGATGCCGCCGAGGGGGAACCTGACGTCGATGGACTTGAGGTTGTTTTCCGCGGCGCCCTTGATCTCGATGGACTGGGCGAGGACGATTTTGCGGCGTTTCTGGGGGACGGGGATCTGGATCTCGCCGCGGAGGTACCTAGCGGTCAAGGAATCGGGATGGGCGAGAACCTGCTCGAGGCGACCCTGGGCGACGATGAGTCCGCCGTGGGTACCTGCTCCCGGGCCCATGTCGATGAGGTGGTCGGCTGCTCGGATGGTTTCCTCGTCGTGCTCGACGACGATGGCGGTATTGCCCGCTTGGACCAGTTGGCGGAGGGTATCGACCAGCTGGCTGCTGTCGCGGGGGTGGAGGCCGATGGTGGGCTCGTCGAGGACGTAGCAGACGCCGACCATGCCGCTGCCGACCTGGGTAGCCAGGCGGATGCGTTGGGCCTCCCCGCCGGAGAGGGTGGCACTGGCCCGGTCGAGGGTGAGGTAGCCCACGCCGACGTTGATCATGAAGCGGAGCCGGTCGGTCACGGCGTGGAGAATCGGGGTGGCGATGGTGGCCTTTTCGCCGCTCAGGGAAATGGTGGCGAGGAATGCGGCGGCCTGCTCGATTGACAGGCTCGCGACCTGGGCGATGTTTTTGTTGGCGACCTGGACGGCGAGGGGTTCCGCCCGCAGGCGGGCCCGGTGACAGGTTTCGCAGGGTCGCTCGCTGAGATAGGCGTGCAGTCGCTGCTTGAGTGATTCGCTTTCGGTCGATGCCCAGCGGCGTTTCAGGTTGGGCAGGACGCCTTCGAAGCTGGTGCCGTATTGGGCCTTGCTCTCCGGGGTGGTGCCGTTCATGAGGATCTCGCGGCGATCTGCGGGCAGCTTGTCGAACGGCACGTCGGGCGGCACGTGGAATCGCAGGCAGAACTCGTCCAAGAGGTTGCGGTAGACGACGTTCATGCGTTTGCCGCTGTGCCGCCAGGCGGTGATGGCGCCGTCGGCCAGGGACAGCGTGGGATCGGGCACCACCAAGTCGGGGTCGAATTCGAGGATATTGCCCAGGCCGTCGCAGCCGGGGCAGGCCCCGTGGGGGGAGTTGAAACTGAACATGACCGGAGACAGAGCGGGGATGCTGACCTCGGGGTGCAGTGGGCAGGCGAAGGTGGTGCTGAAGAGGTGATCCCTCCATTTGCCATCTGGCTGCTCTTCGGCGATGAAGACGGTCTGGCCGCCGAGGTTGAGTCCGAGGGTGATACTCTCGGCCAGGCGGCTTCGGACGTCGGGTTTCACCGCCAATCGGTCGACGACCAGGTCGATGATGTTCTTGCGGCCTTTGCGTAGGGCGGGCACGTCGCGGAGATCGCAGAGGGTGCCGTTGACGCGGACGCGTACGAAGCCCTGCTTCTGAATGCGGTTGAGCACCTCCTGAGCTGCTGCGGCCGGGCTCTTGGCTTCACCGGCGGCGGGGATTGGAGATTGGCCTTTGCGGGTTCGTTTCGCGTGAATTGCGGTGATCGGGGAACCCGGGGCGATGCCGGGGCCGTGCCGGCCGAGGAGGGGTGCGAGGATCATGATGCGAGTGCCGCCCGGCCAGGCCAGGACCTGGTCGACGATCTGGGACGGCTCCTGGCGATCGATCCGACGGCCGCACACCCAGCAGTGGGGTTCGCCCACGCGGGCGTAGAGCAGGCGGAGGTAGTCGTAGACCTCGGTGGTTGTGGCCACGGTTGAGCGGGGGCTGCTGCTGCCGGCCCGCTGCTCGATGGCGATGGTTGGCGGGAGGCCCTCGATGTGCTCGAGGTCGGGTTTCTGCATTTGCTCGACGAACTGTCGGGCGTAGGCACTGAGCGTCTCGATGTATTTCCGCCGGCCCTCGGCGTGGAGGGTGTCGAAAGCGAGGGAGCTTTTGCCCGAGCCGCTCAGGCCGGTGATGACCACCAGCTGGTCGCGGGGGATGTCCAGGGAGATGGCCCGCAGATTGTGCTGTCTGGCCCCCCGGATTCGGATGTAGCGATCGGTGTCCATATCCGGAACCTGCGGAGACAGGCCCATTCACTCGCCGGGCCAGAAGCCAGAAAACCGCCAGGGTACCAGCTTAGGACCCCGGGTTCGGAAAGGCAATACCTCGGTTCCGTCGTCTCGGACCGCGACGACGAGTCAAGAAATGAGGATAGAGAATCGAGAAAGCCCATGGTCGGTATCGGAACTCCTTGGGCACTATTAACCTCTTTTAGACTCTTATTTTCCCGCGTTGCGGAAAGTGGGGCGGCGGCGGTCGATCGGGTTGGGATCAGTGTCCGCACAAGGGGTCGCTGGGGGCGCCGCCGGTCCAGCATTGCTGGAAGATGCCGAAGTCGGTCTGATCCGCATCGGCGTCGTCGTCCAAGGAAATGCCGACGCAATCGGGCGGCACCGGCAGGTCGGGCCCGGCCGCGCAGCGCAGGAAGTGCCGCAGATCGTCGGAATCGACATCACAGTCCTGGTCATAGTCGCCGGCGGAGAAGCCGGCTGTCAGCAGGTTCGAGACCACAAACGGGCCGAGGTGGGTGACGCCGCCGGCGGCGTGTTCTCCGTTGTGTGAGACCAAGTGCAGGTGCCATCGGCCGGGACTGCTGGCGGTCAGGGAAAGCACGCCACCGGCCCAGACGGTGGGTGTTTCGCCGGTCGGCATCGCGTCGTTGGTGGTGTCCCAGAGGTAGTGATAATGGTTGACGCCGCCGGGACCGAAGACCGGCGTGCTGGTGAAAGTGAATTCCTGACCGGGGAGGGTGGCCGGGCAGTGGGTCGGCTTGCTGGGGGTCACCGCCGGGGATACGGGCCGTGTCCACTTGGTGGCGGAGACGAAGGCGGTCACCTTGCCGTCACCGTTGCGGCTTTGACCGGTGAAGGTATAGGGCGTGTTGGCGACCAGGGGGGAAGAAGGCCAGTAGTTGTTGGTCTGCACCCAGCCGGAGGTGGCGGCGGCGGTTTGATTCCGCCAATTCAAGCCGGAGATGCCGGCCGTCAGGTTGGCAGGTGTGTTGACCGATCGGACCTCGATCTGGTCAGTTGCCGCTGGGCCAAACTCCAGGGCGGCGACAGGTTCGATCGCCGTGTAGACGGTGGCCGCAGTGCTGGGATCGCTTTCACCGGCGCCGTTGTATGCGTGGACGTGCCGGCGGTAGGCGGTGTTGGCGGACAGGCCCGACTCGGTGGAGCTGGTCGCATTCACCCCGACCGTCCACCTCGGGGCATGAGCGTCGTCCTGACCCCGGAAGCCGTCCTCGTTATCCGACATGTCCAGCCAGGTCCAGGTGATGCTGTCGATTGTGCTGTTGCTGTGGCCGAAGCCGGACGGGGCCCGGGGCGGCGACGGCAGCCCACAGAGGGTGAACCGCACATTGGGCACGTTGGTGCTGCCCAGCACGGTAGGCAGGTTGGTTCCCACCCAGAGGAGGGGATCGCCATAGCGGCTGTCGGAGTAGGCGCACGCGGTCCGCACGCCGCCCGGGATGGAGGCGGTGCAATAGCCGCTGGTTGAGAAGCTGGTGTTGTTATGGCTGAAATCGACCATCAGGTTGCTGGTGCCGTTGTAGTTGAACGGCGTGGTGAAGGTGAAGGTGCGCCAGCCGGGTTCGCCGGGTGGCTCGGTGTTCTGATAGACGATCGTCCAGCCGGTGTTCTCGAGGGTGGCCTTGGTGTAGGCGTTCAGGGGGGTGTGCTTGATGCGGATGGTCCAGGCGTTGAGAGTCTGTCCGGGCACCTGGGTGACATCCAGAGCCAGGGCCGTGATCTGCCCGGCCGGCCCCAATTCGCTTGCCAGGTAGATGACCTGGATTCGACTATCGTGGCGGTAGGTATACATGGGGTAGTGCCACGTGGTTTGGTCGGTGCCCACGGTGACCGGTGCGCAGTGGGCGGCGTTGATGCTCACGGTGGCGAGGTTGGAATTGCCGCCGGTGGGCGGACTGCCCCCGTCGTTGGCGGTGAAGGTAAAACCATCCGAGCCGGCGGAGGAAGCGGTGTAGATGACCTGGTTGGCGCCGTTGGCCAAGGTATGAGGCGGGCTCGAGATCACGCCGGCTGCCGGGTCGCTCAACGAGCCAAGGGCAGGCAGTGACTGGATGATGTAGCTCAGGGTTGCGGGCGGATCGGGCAGACCCTCATCGACTGCCTGGAGGGTGATCGTGACGGGTGTGCCGATCACGACGTCGGCGCTGACGTCCTGCGCGGTCGGAGGGGCCTCGGAGGAAACGAAGTCGACCGGCCAGCGATTGCCCGAGTTGTTGCCGTAATCGGCGGAGGTCCCGGTGGTGACGTTCTGCTTGAAGAACGCCCGGCCGGGGTAAGACACAGACACGGTGTAGGCTGACGCGGACGAGAGTTTTGCCAGGGCGTAGATCCCACGGCTGTCGGTCGTGTCGATGCAGGCGGCGCCGCCGGTCTTCTGCCCGGTCACTGTTGCTCCGCTAATCGGGGCACCGGTCGTATCCAGCACTCGACCGCTAATGATCTCGCCGGAACCGCTGACGTAGACGTTGTAGACGCACTTGTAGACCGAGGTGAACGCCGGCGAGCTGTCGACGTCGGGCAGGTTGTACCAGGCGTCGGAGGAACCGCCCCAACCCATGTTGAGATGATGATACAGCGTGGAGGCGTTGTAGCCATACCCGTCGGCGACAATAGCGTGGCCGCCAGAAGTGCTGGTGATGCCGAGGATCACGGGGTATCCGGCGTCCAGGTTGGGGTTGATCATGCCGACCAGTCCCGGCCCGATGTCATTCTGGTTGTTGTAGCCCCGGACGGCGTTGCTGTAGCCGAACGTGGAGACGAGGCTGGTTTTGGCCTGCAGTGCGTCTGCCGACGAACCATCGGAACGATAGTCCATGCCGACCGACAGGCCCGCGTCGTAGGACAGAGCCCCGATGGCCTCGCGCTGAACGACGGTTGTGCTGCAGTTCGGGTCCGGGGTCATGTTCGCCCAGGCGTACGCCCCGCCGGCCCCGTCGCCTCCGCGGGTCGTGGCGGTGGTGGTGAAGCCGTCGACGGACAGGGTGAAAGAATGGGTGCCAATGCCCGCGATCGGATACTGATGAAAGCGCATGAGTTGAGCCATGGCGGTGGCCACGCAGCCGCACGGATACGCTTGGGGTGTATAGTAGTTGTAGCAGGGGCTGCCGCACTCGTCCTGCTGGTTCCATTTGCTCTGGAGCAGAGGGCTGATCCGGATGTCAGAGACGTTGGACAAGCCCGCTGCCCTTTCCGTGTCGGCGAGCTGCTCGAACCGGGCCCACTTGCGGTTGGCGGCTTGTGCCCGGGGATCAGCTGCGGCTGGAGTGAGCGTCTGGGACCGGCGGGCGGCATCGAGCCTCGCGGGCACATCGCTGGTGACGAGTGCGCCGAGCGGGTTGGCCGGTGACGGGTCGTAGTTGCCGTTCTCGACGAACGCGATCACCGGTTCAATCCGGTCGTCTGCGGGCACGATTACGAAGCCGGTGGTCTGGAGTGCGACCACGTGGTACTGCATCCGGCCGTCGGCATCGCGGAAGGTCTCCACATGGGAGACCGGTCGTCCGAGGGCCGCGTCCAGGGGGGCGGCGTTGCTGCTGAGCCAGCCGGCGGCCACCCGGCGAGCCCGATGGGGGTCGGCGGTTGCCGCCTGAACCGGAAGAGCCAGCGTTGCGCCGAGCAGGCCGAGCCACGCGCCGACGGCAAGCAGAGGGTGGATTCGTTTCGTATCCAGGAAGGTACGCTCCTCTCCGCCCAACGATGGCTGACCTCCATCCGCCGCCCGGCGGTCCAGGGAGGATCCCGCGTGGCAGGCGGCTGACCGCTGCAGCGATCGACTCATCGCCGCGACCGGCCGCCCCGTGCTCGTCTTCTCCGGCCTGGCCCGATCAGGCTTTCCTGACCGGCATGCGCACGATGGTCTTGAGTTTCTCCGGGGCCACGCGCCGGGGATCATTGAGGTAGATCTCATGCGCCGGGCCCAGGAGACGCAATTTGTTCTCCTTCGCGTACGCCTCCATCTGGCGGTAGATCAGCCCGACCTGATCATAGGGGCCGACGTGCAGAGTCTGAATTGCCCGGTCCTCCTTCCACCGGATGCGTTTGACCGCGCGGGTGTCAAGTCCTTTTCGCTCCATGAGGGTCTTGCGGGTCTTGGTGAGGTGGCCCGCGGTGACGGTCTCGGGCACGCGGAGGAGGAAGCGCCATTGCCACTGGTCGATGGCCGTCTTGTCCGGGGTGGAGAGATAGAGGCACTCGAGTCTCGGGATCTTGAAGTCCACCACGCCGTCGTACTTGAGCATGAACTTGGTGGTGTACGCGGCCGCGAACAGCTGGCCGATGGCCTGCTGGAAAGCGTCGCCGCCGGGTGTGCCGCGGCCTTGGACGGTGAAGAACGTGCCGGCCCCGGCCTCGACCTCCTGGATGCATTGTCTGGCGGTGTACAGGTGCTTGAGTTTCTTGCCGAAATCGATGGTTTGCATGTCGGATCTCTCCTGCCGCGGTGACCGGTTACGGAGGGATACCCACCTGGGCTCTCTCCTGTCATTATGTCGATGCCGCTCGAGCATCGCAAGCGCCGGAGGCAGTGGAGGAGCGCCCCCCCTCGTGGATCGGCTGGCCGAGGGCAAGTGAACGTGTGATCCAACGTTTGAGGAACTGGTTGAAGTTACCTGGGTTGGCGGCGACAATAGTACACGGTCTGGAGAGTGAGGGTCCTTCCAGGAGCGGAGACATGAGCTGGCGACTCGGGGATCTGGTGATCGGCGGCGAGATCATCAACACGAAGAACTACTCGACCCACGGCTACATCGCCCTGCGCGGGCTGGAGCAACCCATCCTGCTGCAGCTGACCGGGAACTGCGAACCTGATCTTGTCGGGCGGCATATGCGTTTCGAGGTCCGGTCGCGGGAGGGCCAGGGGAAGGGCTCTACCCAGGCCGCGGCCGGAGAAGACGAGGCGAGTCCGTGCGACTTGAACGGTCTGGCTCGTCGGCAGATCGGGCCGACCGGTATGATGACGACCAACCACAGGGTGAAGGAAGCCGGCTGCTCGATTCACGAGTTGATCATGCGCTGCAAGCTTGGCGAGCCGCCGCCGGTGCAGTGGAGGCGATGCCTGTACCTCGAGTGGTTCAGTCAGAACGGGCGGGTTCTGATCGAGATTCCCGATCCGATCATCGAATTTGTCGGCGAGGACGAGCCTGAGCCGCAGGAGGCCGAGTTGCCGGTGGACGCGCATGATTCGGACGGCTGGGAGGGCGGGGCTGATACCGACGATTCCGCCGCCGGTCCGAGCATCACCGAGGTCTGGCTCGACGCGGACGGCAGCGCGGATGTCCGGGAGGTGGCACCGGACGAGATGCAGGGGTGCGACGATTCACGCGACTGCCGGTGCGACTGCGGCGACCCCTACGGTCTGATCTCCGATGATCTTCAGCGGCAGCTGGATGCCCAGAGCAGGGAACTCGATCGGGCGATTCGCGGCGACACGGAGGATGCCGATGACGCGGACTTCACCCGGGACCTCGAGCTGATGGACGAGTGCATCGCCCGAGGCGAAGGTGAACCGGTGGGTAATCTGTTTGATCTACCGATCAAGATGCCGCTGCCCGACCAGCTGGCCGACGATGAGATCGAGTCGCACTTGAAAGCGCTGCTCGGACAGATGGCTCTGCACGGTGTGGCTCTGGACGTCTGCGAGCACTTCACCCCGCGGGACTGCTACCGGTTGCTGATCGAGGAGATCTGCAGGAACCAGAACGCCTACGCCGAGCTTCGCGGGACGCGGTGGGTGCAGCATTTCATGACTTCCGAGTACTGCGAGGCTTGCGAAGAGGAGATGCGCCGGCAATCGGAGGAAGACCGCCTCAAGGGCGGGCAGCCGCCGGAAGAGGGCGACGAGCGCGGGTAGTTGAGCCGGCGGTTTTGGACGCAGGCTCCATTTCGGTCGTGGTCGGCATGATGTCCGACTTCGGCGGCCGCCCCTCAATCGGCCGGCGGGGACGAGGGGGACTGTTCTTGGGGCTCCGGCTGGTGCCGCTGTTCGTCGACGACCATGAATGTCGCGGCCAGGAGGCAGAGGACGATTCCTGCTCCCTCGATCTGCCTGGGCAGGCGTTGCTCGATGGCCAGGGTGATGATGACGGTCAGCAGCGGGGAGGCATTCCCCAGCGGAGCCACGATCAAGGCCTTGCCGTACTTGAAGGCCAGGACGTAGGTCACGAAGCCGATCGCGTTGAGCGACTGAACGATGGCTGCCAGATACGGGCCGTGGAATCCCCAGTTGATCGGCTGGTCGAAGTCGGTCATCCACAACGTCAGGGGAATCAGGAGCACGGCCGTGACCGTATTGTAGAAGCACACGCTGGCGGAGTTCATGTGGTTGTTGGCCACTTTCATGAAGTAGGCCTGCACGCCCCAGGCCAGGAGGATACCGAGGGATGCAATGAGCCAGAGCGGGCCTTGGGCCGCCTCGCCGCCCTGCTGCTGCTGCGCGATGGTGAGCACGACGATGCTGACCAGGGCGAGGGTGACGCCGACGGCCCCGAGCTTGCCGGTTCGTTCGCCGAGCAGCAGGAACGACAGGATGACGGTAATGAGGGGTGCCAGGGCCAGGATCGGGAACACCAGATAAGGCGGGCCGCCGATGGCGATCACCTTGAACAGGGCCACCTGGCCGCCGCAGCCGGTCAGGCCGACGAGGGCGCCGTAGAGGATTGCCTTTCTGTGGGTAGCGATTCTGAATCTGTCGGCGGCCAGGATTCCCACGGCGGGCGGGATGGTCATGATCGCCCAGACCACATAGCTGAGGGTCTCGGGAAAGCCGTGCTCGGTGGGCTTGCCGAGAAATGCGCCCCAGATTCCCCAAAGAACGAACGTCGCGAAAGCGTACGTCAACCACATCGTGTGACACCCTTTCCGCCGGCCCGTTCGCCTGGCGGCCAAGTCGACACCAGTACCACGGGGCACCGGGGGCCGGGGCATGCGCCTTTCGTAGAGGTGGCTTCCCTTACCTGAAGGCCGCAGACACCGGCCCGGCCCCTTCACTGTAATCCGCAACGATCATTTGTGGAACCTCGGATCGAGATGATGGGAGTGGCAGGAGCACATCAGGAGCTGTTGCACTCCTGTCCGGGGCCGAGGAGCACGCGGCCGGTGGCGGCTTGGCGTGCCGCCTACGGTGTCTCGGCCAGTGGCTCGATGAAGACTGGGAACGGTGTCAGCCGAATGGCCAGGCGCCCGCCGGGCGAGGCCAGAATCTGAACGTCGGGCTCGGTCTGATCGACGCCGGTGATGCTATGGGTCACACGTACGCGGTCGGCGCCGACGGGCAGAATGGCCGTTCCCGAGCCGGTCTCCTGATCATGGTTGCGGGCGATGTGGTCGTCGTAGAAAGCGACGAGAACGCGACGGCCGCCCTGAACGGTGCACTGGTAGGCGTAGATGTAATCCGGGGTGGGCATCCGGCGGCAGGCGGTGATGCCCTGCAGCTTCTCGATCAGCTGTTTGTAGGTGAAGGCGGCGGGCCAGAGCTGGTTGAGCGTCCTGCTCTTGTATCCGCCGACATGCAGCGGGTAAGGGATGAGTGGTGCCTGGGCGTCGAGCACCCAGCCGTTCATCAGCTTCCTGGCACCGGCGTTCAAGCCGACCATGCAGCATTTCACGACCATGGCGGCCTGCATGCCGCGATACCAGCGGTTGACCTCTTTGAACTGCTTGTCGCGCGGGTCGCGCAGGATGCGGATGTAATCCAGGCTGCGTGAAGGCGTCGGGTAGGGATGGAGGGTGGTCATGGGCAAGATCATCGCGTCCAGGAGGGGATGAGCGGTGTAGATCTCCGCGCTCCAGATCGGTACCGTGGCTCGGCCGGCGCGGCGCAGTTCCTCCTGGCAACGGGCCACGACGCCGTAGTACGACCAGCGGGCGTCGAGGATATCGTAATCCGGCAGCTTGACGGAGTCGTGGGAGAACTTATCGGCGCGATCCAAAAAAGGGCGCATTCTCGAAGCGACCTTGGGCAACTGACCCTGGACGTAGTTTCGGGTACGGGCGTCCATCTCCTTGTCATAGAAGCCGTCGAGGTGATTGAAGCAGATGCCGGCGAGGATGATTTTCACGTCTTTGCTGGCTTGGCGAGCAGCCTGGGCCACTTCTTTCAGATGGGCGCCGTATTCCTCTACCGTACCGGCCCAGAACAACTCGTTGTAGGCCTCATTGCAGACCTGGTAGTGCAGGATGGGAAACAGCAGGCCGCGCATGTCGTCCACGCCGTCCCCGTCGTAGCGTTCGACCAGGGCTTGGACGAACTCCCGGAGATCCTGTCGGTGCTCGGGTTTGGGGACGTAGTCGCCCGCGCCGCGGGGGATTGCCGCGAGCATTCCGCCGAGATAGGTGAACTGTTCCCCGCTGGGCTTGGCGTTGGCCCACTGCGAGACGAACCGGAGGGACATCATGATATGGACGCCGTACTGCTGCCACTGGCGCACGGCCTCGTCGAGCGCGGTCCAACTGTACGCGTGGCGGCCGTCCTTGGGCGCGTTCGGCTCCAGGTCACCCCAGTTGATGCGGGAGAAGTTGGCCCAGCGCACCCCGACGAAGCCTCCGAGCTGCCTGACCAGTTCGGGCTTGCGGAATTCCCGGTCGAGGGCGAAGACGTAGTCCAGGCCGAAGGGGGAGTCCCGGCCTTCTGCGACGTAGCGATTGAAGTCCGAGCCACCAACCGGAGGCACGACGGACGGTTGGCCGGCACCGGTCTCGGCCGGGCAGATCACCGGTGAGAGGGTTCCGATCGAAAGGACGGCGCAAAGGGCAGTCTTCATGGTACGTCCTCCGTAGGATAATACGCGGTCTCCTGGCGCGAGGTTACACCTTGGGCGGGACAGTAGTCTCCGCCGGCTGTCGCGTTGGGTATTCAGCCGGCAGCTGTGGCGAGGGGTGGCCCGTGTTTGGAGTCCGGGCGGGAGGTGCGTGGGGGCGTCCGAGGCAATGGGTCTTGCCGGCAGCGTTGACGGCCGCCATCGTCGCCCGGTCGGCAGTGCTCAGGCATCGTCGGAGTGCAGGCAAGCCCGGTTCGAGCGGGCGTTTGCCGGCAGCGGAGGCGTTTCGCCGTTGAACCGTCGGCCGGGTCGGTTCTGGGCTCATTTGCCCGCGTCAGGCGGGTGGCAAGCCCATTGCTCGGCGCCAGGTGCTGATCTGACCGAGGTGAACCTGGGTATGGCCGATCATGTAGAAGTTCAGAGCCATGCCGATCTTGGGGAACAGATCGCGGAGGCGGCCCTCGGCGGGATTAGGAGCGTCGAAGGCTTCATCGGCGGTTGACTCGATGGCCGCGATGGCCGCCCGGTAGCTTCCGAAGAAGAAGGTCTTCATCTTCTCGAGGGGCGGGTACACCGTGCCGGCGGGGTCGTTTTGGCATTCGGCCCCGAACTTGAACAAGGGTTCGTAACTGGCGGGAAGGGCCGTTAGGCCCTCCGGCAGCTTGAGGTACTGCATGGTGCGCACCGGGTAGAGCGACAGGTGCCCGAGCACGAACGCGGGGTGGTTGGATTTGACCACCACGCCGCCGGGGCTGGCGAACCGGGCGTAGTTTTCCTGGGTCACCTGGTCAAGCAGCCGCTCCGCGTACATCTGACTGAGCTTGGCTCCGGCGGCGATGATCGATCCGACTCGTCCCATGATTACTGCTCCCAAGCAGCGCCGGCCTCGGCTCGAGCGAACGATCCGAGAGGGTTCCGAAGACAGGCGGCCAGACGACCGTTCGACCGGCACGGTTCCCGTTGCACACGACCCGGGCGGGCGTTGCGGAGCTGAGTATACGCCCGATGCGGGGGGCCGCAACATGGGGTGGTAGGAATTGACCGAGGTGACGCTCCTGGTCCAGTTCCGACGCCGGAATCCGACGGTGCTCAAGCGGGACCACATGCTGTTTGGCGAGGTCGAGGGTGCCGGGGCGTTGATCGGTGGCGTCATCGGCGTGCGGCCGCTGCGGGGCGGCTGGTGGGGTGAGGGCGAGGTCAAGTTGCACCTCGACGGCGATGAGAAGTCCCCGATGATCGGCGGCGCCGGCGTCGAAGACTGCTTCTGGGCCGTCTGGGGCATGGCATGTTATCAGAAGCCCTGGCGCGGGTGCACCCTGGGTGGCTAACCACAGGAGCAAGAGCGGCGTTCGATTCCCACCACGGTCATGTCGTCGTCGGGGGCGATGCTGCCCTCGGTGTGTTCCACCTGGGCGGACAGGGTAGCGATGCAGGTTTCGATGGGCATACGTACCAGCTCGCGGAAGGATTCGGTGTACTGGACAGTGCCCTGGGTTCGGTCCCGGTGAGCGATGATCGAATCCTCGATCCCATCGCTGTAGATGATGAACTTCTCGCCGGGTTTGAGTACGAGGCTGGTGCTGGGAAAGGTCTCTTCGGTGAAGACGCCGAGGAGGCCGCCCACGGTGAGGACCTCGTTGCACTGTCCGTCGGCGGTCACGTGGATTGGATGAGGATGCCCGCCGCGGGCGAAGGTGAGCTGGTTGTCGCGCGTATCGATGATGCCGTACAGGGCGGTGACGAACTGGCAGTTGGGCAGTTCCTGGCGGGCCAGATCGACATTCAGGTTGGCCAGCACCTCGCTGGGGGACGTCAAGGTGTAGCTGTTGCGATCGATGCGTTTGCCGACCACGTCCTGCTTGATGAACATGGTCAGGAGTCCGGCGGCGATGCCGTGCCCGACGGCGTCAGCGAGGTAGAAGCCCAAGTGGGTTTCATCCAGCCGCGCCACGTCGTACATGTCGCCGGACACCCAGGCTGCCGGCTGGTACATAGCCGCGAAACGAATATCGCCGACCTCGGGGAAGGTTTTGGGCAGGAAATCGCGTTGGAGGCGACTGGCCAGCCGGAGTTCCTGGTCGACGGCGACGAACTGTTGATTGAGCCGCTTGCCCAGTCGCTGCATGTTGGCCACCTGTTGCTCGAACTGGCTGAATAGGGGCCGGTACTGGCGGATGGTGGCCACGCGTCCCCAGAGTTCATCGGCGGGGACATCGGGCGGAACGAGGAGGAACGCGCCTTCGTCGAGGCGTTGCTGGCCGGTCGCGCCCTCGGAGAGGACGACCCCGGTCAACCGATGGGCCAGAAGGGCATCCCCGAGGAGTTCCAGCGAGGCTCGCCGGGCTTCGGTGAGGTTTGCGTTTGCGTGGCCGGGCGGATCACTGGCCGGATCGCAGACCACGACTGCATCGGTCATGGAGAGCAGCGACGGATCGCAGGCCTGATGGACGCTCGTGGCTTTGAGCACGGTGATGTCACGGGTGGCGAGCAGTTCGCGCAGGGCCAGCGGCCACTCCTCGGACTCACTCAAGACAAGCAGGCGCAGGGGTCCAGTTGCGGTCGACCTGATCTGTTCCGATAACGTGGCCAGTGGCGTATCCTCTAGGTGCAGAAACGGGACCGCGGGCGGCACCCCTTCGGGCCGCCGCGGCTTACCGGATTCTCCCAGAGTGAGTTCGACCTTTCAGGGCGAGGCCTTGAGAATGGAGTCGGAGATTTCGACCTTGTCGCCGCGGGTGATGCCGAGTTCTGCCAGCCGGCCGGCTCGGACCTCGAGGGCGAAGCGGGCGGGTTCCACCGACGGGTAGAGTCGCGTCTCGAGGGGGGCCATGGTGTGGGTTTTGACGATTGTGCCGTCCTCGCGGATGTAGGCGATATCCAGCGGAATGATCGTGTTTCGCATCCAGAAGGAGCGCGGCAGGTCCTCATCGAACACGAAGAGCATGCCTCGATCGGCCCCGTTGGGGATTCCGGCGGCGGTATCCGGCGGGATCGCGGCGAGCTCGTCCTGCTGGACCTGCATGAGCCCCAGTTCCTGCTCGGCCGGCGAGAAGGCCAGCCAGACCTTGAACGTATGTCCCTTGATCTGAATCTGGCCAGTCTGCATGGACTCCAGCTTGTTCTTCATGGTCGAGTCCTGGGAGCCGCAGCCGGCCATGCAGGTTGCCCCTAACACAAAAGCCAGCGTCGCGAAGTCACGCCGCCGGCCGATCGCTGCCCTTGCTTCCCTTTTCTTCATCGGAGCGAGTATACCTTCATTTCGTTGGATGGGGAAGGCTCGCGTTCGTCGCCGCGGCCAGAAGGGTTCGCGCAGTGCCGATGCCAAGGGTCGGAGAGGGACCTGACCGCGCCGGGCGCTGTCGAAACCGATCCCTGATCCGACCTTCATCAACGTGTCAAGGCAACGAGACGCAGCCAACAGGCTGTGAGCCGACCAGGGCGACCGGGACGTCACTGTTTGCCGTCCGGTGGTCAATCGGCCAGGACGGGTTGATCAGCAGTGAGACCCTCTTGCCGCACCAGGTGGCGCGAAACAGTGTCTTGATGGTCTCGAGTACGCCGAGCTCCTGTTGCTCGGCGGTTCGCATGATACTGGCGTTCGAAATAAATGGACCTGTCCCGGTATTCGAGCTTAGAGCCGTTTCAGGCGGATGTTCCGCAGGGCCGCGCCGGTATCCCAGGCAGCGATTCCCAGCGGCCGGGCCGGTTCCTGCTCCCACCAGACGGAGAACTTGTGCTCGCCGCGTTCGAGGTCGATCATCTGCTTGTCATCGATCCAGGCATCGATTCGCGAGGTCGTGACCCGAAGGCGGATCTTGTACCAACGGTTGTTCTCGAAAGTCATCCCCTGGGTGGTCACGTTCTCGACGGCCGCGTCATTGTCAACGTTCGACAATCCGACCACGGACCCGCCCCAGCCGCCGATGATCCAGGTGCAAGGCTCATTGCCGACCGGGAAGGTCAATCCGCAGAAGAAATCGTTGCCATCGGTGCGCATCGCCTCGAGCGAGACCTCATAGTCGTCGCGCGGTACCTGGCCGTTCCAGCCGACGCCGGTCTGGAGCGAACCCCGTTCGAGCACGATGGTGCCGTCTTTGACCCTTACTTGCCCATGGTGTTCGAAGGCCCCGTCTTTGAGTACGCGCCAGCCGGCCAGCGACTGTCCATCGAACAACGGGGTGGTCTCGCCGGGCCCGGGCGCGGGGATTGGGCTGGCGCGGGTCGTCTTGTCCTGGGGAGTCGAGGCACAGCCGGCCAAGCCGGCGACCAAGAACATGGCGACGAGCCGCCCGCTGCAGCGATTCAAGCAGGTTCGGTTCATGCGTTGGCTCCGTTCAGCAGTGGGGCATTGTGCCACATTCGCGGTACAATGCCAACCCGGCGGCTTTCGGAGTACTGCATCAAGAACAGGAACAGCATGCTCATGACTGCGACGGACAAGAACCAGGATCAGCAGCGGGCCGAGAGCCTGGGCATCGTGCCGGCCGTTCGGCGGCCGATCAAGATCGTTTTCCTCGGGGCGGGCAGCTTCTTCTTCCAGCGGCTGCTGACGGACGTGCTGGGCATTCCCGGCGCCGATCGCGGCGAGATCGCCCTGGTGGACGTGGATGCCGAGCGACTGGAGCTGGCCGACCGGCTGGGCCGCCTGATCGTCGACAAGATGGGCAAGGCCTGGGTGGTGACTGCGTGCGCCGACCGCCGCCGGGTGCTGGCCGGTGCCGACTACGTGATCAACTGCATTGAAGTCAGCGGCGTTGAATGTGTGCGGTTCGACAACGACATCCCTGCGAGGTACGGCATTGATCAGTGCATTGGGGACACCATCGGGCCCGGGGGGCTCTTCAAGGCCCTGCGTACCACGCCGGTCTTCCTGGAGGTGCTGAAGGATGTCGAGAACCTGTGCCCCGGCGCCTGGGTGCTGAACTACACCAACCCGATGAGCATCCTTTGCCTGGCGGCCGCCCGGTCGAGCAAGGCGAAGGTCGTCGGGCTGTGCCACAGCGTCCAGGGCACCAGCCACGACCTGGCCCGCTACGCCGGCGTGCCGTATCACGAGATGCGCTGGGCCTGTGGCGGCATCAACCACCTGGCGTGGTTCACCGAGCTGAGCCGTGACGGCCGCGATCTCTATCCTGTGCTCCGCGACAAGGTCCTCAGCGACCCAGCCCTCTACGAGCAGGACCCGGTCCGATTCGATATGATGCTTCACTTCGGCCACTTCATCACCGAGTCGAGCGGGCATCTCAGCGAGTACCTGCCGTATTACCGCAAGCGTCCCGAGCTGATCCGCAAGTACTGCCGCGACGGCTACAAGGGCGGCAGCGGCTTTTACGCGGACAAATGGCCGACGTGGCGCCACGAGTGCGACGAGAAGCGCCGCAAGCTGGTCACCGGGCAGGAGGATCTGGTCATCGATCGGAGCTGGGAGTACGCGAGCTACATCATCCAGGCCATGGAGACCCATCAGCCGTTCGTCGCACACGCCAACGTGCCCAACACCGGGCTGATTGAGAACCTGCCCGGGGACGGCGTGGTTGAGGTTGCCTGTCTGGTGGATCGCAACGGCGTGCATCCGACGCACTTTGGCCCGCTGCCGCCGCAGTGTGCCGCGGTCTGCGACTGGAACATGCGGATGTACGAACTCGCGGTCATCGCGTGCATCGAGCAATCGCGGGAGGCGGCGGTGCACGCGCTGATGCTCGATCCGCTGACCGCGGCGGTCTGCTGTCCCGCGGAGATTCGCAAGATGGCGGAGGAGCTTCTCGCCGCCGAGGCCGCATTCCTGCCGAGGTTCTGACACGGTCGACGACTCGTTCGGTCTCAGTCAGGTATCGGCCGCACGGAGACTACTGCCTGGTCTCCCGCCAGGCCATCGGCCGACGCCTCAAGGGTGATGCTGCCGGGCTGGCCGGTGGGGCGCAGGATGGCGAGGCATCGGCCACGGAACGTGGTGCGAACCGGTGCCCGGAAGCTGGCCGCATCCGAGGGATTGCCGCTGCCGACGGCGGCAAGTTCCCCTGGCCCGCGGACCATGAAGTGGACCGGCACGGCGGCATGCGGGACGAGCTTCCCGGTCTCGTCGATGACCTCCACGGTAACGAAGGCAAGGTCATTGCGATCGTTGCCGAGGGTGTGGCGGTCGGGGGACAGACGCAGCCCTTTGGGCGGGCCGGCGGAACGGAACGACAGGGTTGCGGCGGGCTGACCCTTGACCAGCCCCACCGCCCGAAGCTCACCCGGAGCGTGGGGGACCTCGAACCGGGCGGTCAGTTTGGTGTCGGCCGATACCAGCTTTGTACCGACGGTCTGGCCGTTGAGTTCGAGGCGGACGGCTTCGAGGCTTGAGTACACGGTCACCTGCATCGGCTTGCCTTCCTGGCCGGGCCAAGTCCAACTCCGCTGCTCGTCGGGCCAACCCCAGTCGCTGACCTTTTCGGTGCGGCCTTGCGGGATCGGGGCGTGGACAGCCATCTCCAGCGTGCTTCGGCCCCAGACCACATCACGGAAGTACGACTGCGGCTTCTTGAAGCCACAGACATCGATGTCGCCGCAGTAGGCGTTGAACCATGGCCAGGGCCTCAGGAAGCTCTGCTTCTCGTTGTCGAGCACGGCGTGGCCGATGCCGGCCTCGCCGAAGTAGTCCATTCCGGTCCAGACGAAATCGCCGATCACGCAGGGGTTCTTGAGTACGGCCTGCCAGTTCTCGAATGCCTCCCTGGGGTACGATTCGGTACCGGCGATGATCCGTTGAGGGAACTGCTGATGATCGGGCTCGTACTGTTGCCACTTGTAGTTGTAGCCGCCGACGTCAAGTACTTCGAAGGCCTTGTGGGTATCCGACCACGGGCGTCCGGCATGATCCCAGAAATGGCAAATGGCCGCGGTCACCGGCCGGGTGGGATCCATGCGATGGACCGCTTCGGCCAGTCGCCGGCCGATCTCGATGCCGGACGGGTCGGCCCGCTCGTTGATCTCGTTCCCGATGCTCCAGAGGATGACGCTGGGGTGGTTGCGGTCGCGGAGGACCATGGCCGCCAGATCGCGATCCGAGCACTCCTTGAAGAACCGGGCGTAATCCTGGGGTTTCTTGGGGCGCTCCCACATGTCGAACGCTTCATCGATCACGAGCATACCCAGACGATCGCAAGCGTCGAGGAACGCGGGCGACGGGGGATTGTGGCTGGTGCGGATGGCGTTGAAGCCGTTTGCCTTCATGATCTCGATTCGTCGCTCCTCGGCCCGATCGATGGCTGCCGATCCCAGCGGGCCGTTGTCATGATGCAGGCATCCGCCCTTCAGCTTGACGGGTTTGCCATTGAGCTTGAAACCGGTGACTGCATCGAAATGAATGGTGCGTATGCCGAACGTGGTTTCGGCCTGGTCCACGCGCTTTCCGTCGATGAGCACCTCCACGGCCGCGCCATAGAGCGTGGGCGTCTCCGGTGACCACAGCTTGGGCGACGCGATCTCGATATCCTGCTCCGTTTCGGTTTTGCCGTTTGCGGGAATGACCACGGTGGCGTCCGCGGACTTGAGGGTGGAGTTTCCACGGTCGGCCAGCCGAACGCGGACGATGGCGGCGATCTCATCGCTGCGCGAGTTCTGGATGGTTGTGGCCACGTTGACCGTGGCGGTTTCCTGCGTGATCTTCGGCGTCGTGACCGCGATTCCCCACTCCGCCACGCGTACGGTATCCGTGACGATCAGCCAGGTGTGCCTGTAGATCCCGGAGCCGGAATACCAGCGGCTGTTCTGTCCCAGGTTGCGAACGCGCACCGCCAGCAGGTTGGACTCGCCGATCGGCTTGAGCCACCTGGTCAACTCGAATGAGAAGGGGGTGTATCCGTACGGATGGCCGCCCAGGTGATGACCGTTGATCCAGACATCCGAATCCATGTACACGCCGTCGAAGCGGATGGAGACGATCTTGCCGCGGTCGGCCTCGTTGATCTTGAAGTGTTTGCGGTACCAACCGATGCCGCCGAGGACGTGGCCGGTGGACTCGGCCCCGGGGCTCTCGCGGGGTGCGAACGGCCCGACTCGGATCGCCGGCAGGTCGTCACCCTTGCCGTCGGGGCCGGCACCCGCCGGCTGGCTGGCGGGCGTGGGCGGGAGGTCCTCGATGCTCCAGTCGTGGGGCACATCCAGGGTCCGCCAGCCGGAATCGTCGAAGTCTGGTTTCTCCGCCCCCGGCGAATCAGCTCTCAGGAACCGCCAGTCGTCGTCAAAGCGGCGGTCGCGCAGATCCCGAGCCATTCCGGTGGACGCCGCCAGAAGCAGCACGAGTGAAGGGATCATCCGAGCCATGCCATACCTCCTTTCCACGTGTTCGAGGACATATCCAGCGGGAGTCCGCGAGGACACGTGATCCGCCCCGGCACCTCTCATCATGGTCCCCGACCGTGGCGAACACCATGGGCCTGTTCTACGCATTCTTCCAGGGAATTCAAGCATAGCGTTGGCCGCAACCGCACCGTTTCTGGGGCGAGGGCCGGCGTGAAGTCGTCGATCACCGGGCTGGTGGTGCCTTGCGGCAACTGGATGACACCCTCGTCGAGTTCGATTATGGTGAGTCGGCTGGCGGTGTCATCTGAAGGCACGCCTTGGCGGCGTGAACGCCTCCGAAAACCACAGCGGCCCTACTCCGAAACAGGATGAGAACACATGATCCGGAGAATGGTGGCGATCATCTCCCTGACGGTCCTGAGTCCCCTGGCCGCGATGGGCGAACCGACCGCGGTCGTCTCGCTGAACGGTGAGGACTGGCTCTTGGCCCCGGATCCGCAGAATATCGGGCGCGACCAGTCCTGGTTCAACGCGGCCCGGCCGGAGGCAAAGCGAACCCAGGTTCCCTGGATCATTCAGGATGCCTTTCCCGGCTACCACGGGGTGGCCTGGTATTGGCACGACTTCACCGCCCCGTCCAATCCTCGCCGGGGCGGACGATATCTGCTGCGTTTCTGGCAGGTGGACTACATGGCCGAGGTCTGGCTCAACGGCCAGCCGGTGGGCGGGCACGAGGGCGGCGAATCGTGCTTCCTTCTCGACGTCACCAAGACGGTCAAACCCGGCGCCGTCAACCGCCTGGCCGTGCGGGTGCTGAACCCGACGAACGAACCCATCGACGGCATCGTGTTGAGCGAGACGCCACACCGCAACAAGGCCCTGCCCTATGGGCCCGGTTCCGCGTGGGATCAGGGCGGCATCATTGACGATGTCGAGTTGCTGGTCACTGCTCCGGTCCGGGTGGCCGATGTGTTCGTCAGGCCGGACTGGAAAACGGGGGTGGTTCGTATCGAGGCCACGATCCAGAACGCGGGTGCTGCGATTGCCGGCCATCTGAATTTCACGCTCGGGCCAGCTGCGGGAGGCGGGACAGTGCTTTCCGCCCGGATTGACCGGGCACTGCCGAGCGGCGAGACGCTGATCGAAACGCAGCTGCAGGTTGAGAAGCCGCGGCTGTGGGAGTTAAAGGAGCCGTTCCTGTATCGGCTGACCACGCGGGTGAACGCTGAGGACTCGGAGTCGTTTGACGAGCACTCTGTCCGCTTTGGCTTCCGCGACTTCCGGGTCGAAAACGGCGCGTTCCGTCTCAACGGCAAGCGGGTATACCTGCGTTCGTCGCACACCGGCAACTGCACCCCGATCGGCCTGGAGATGCCCCACGATCCCGACTACCTGCGTCGCGATCTGATCAACGCGAAATTCATGGGTTTCAACATGATCCGGTTTATCTCGGGCGTGGCCAAGCGTTACCAGTTGGATCTGTGCGACGAGATTGGGCTGATGGTCTACGAGGAGGCCTACGGGGGCTGGTGCATGGCCTACTCGCCCAAGTTCGCGGAGCGGTACAACGAGTCGATTCTGGGCATGATCCGCCGCGACCGGAATCATCCGAGCATCACCATTTTTGGTCTGCTCAACGAGACGGGCGACGGCCCGGTGTTCCGTCACGCCGTGGCCCTGCTGCCGCAGGTGCGGGCCCTGGACGACACGCGGCTCATCCTGCTCAACAGCGGGTCGTGGAACGTCGGCGGCAGCGTGGCCGGCATCGAAGCCTGGCACAACGAGGGCCGTGCCGACCCGTGCGTCACCTACAACGGCACGAAGGAGGTCATCAAGGCACTGGGCATCACCTGGTCACCGGGTCAGTTGGCCTTTCACCCTGGCCGCGACGGTGAATATGCGGTTGTCCGCTGGACCGCACCGGCCGACGACCAAGTCGATCTCTCGGCCGTCTTCACCAGTATCGCCGAACACGCCACCACCGACGTTCATGTACTGCTCAACGGTCAACCGCTGTACGAAGGGTTCATCCATGTCAAGGATGCCGGGCCGAAGCAGTCCTTCACCTCGCGTGTCGCGGTGAAGGCGGGCGACACCCTCGACTGGGTGTGTGGCTACGGCAACGGCGACTATGGTGCGGATACGACCGCCTTAGCCGTGACGCTGCAGACCGGAGGTGGAAAGGCCTACGACGCCGGGGGCGACTTCTCTGTCAAGGCGAATCCCAGCGGCGCCTGGAGCTACGGGCAGATGTCGCCCGGCCCGGCCCCTGCGGCCGCATCGTTTGTCCGCTTTCCCGTTGGCCAGGTGGAAGCACGCCAGGGGATGGTCAGCAATCCCGGCTCGGACCAGTGGCAGGCCCTTCTCGACGACCAACACCCGTATCAGCGTGTTCCGCACACTGCCGGCATCATCCACGCGCTGCGTACCCTCCACGGCAAGGGGCTGCCGCTGTTCATTTCGGAATACGGCATTGGCAGTGGCTGCGACCTGGTGCGACTGGTCCGCCTCTACGAGCAGGCCGGCAAGCCGGAGGTCGAGGATGGCAAGCTCTACCGGTCTTTCCGGGATCAGTTTCTGGTCGACTGGGAGCGATGGAAGATGGCCGAGGCGTTCGGACGGCCGGAGGATTTCTTTGCCCAGAGCAACGCCCGCATGGCCGGGCAGCGGCTCCTGGGCATCAACGCGATCCGTTCCAATCCGTCGGTCATCGGCTACAGTCTGACCGGGACGCTCGACCAGGGCATGACCGCGGAGGGTCTCTGGACTACGTTCCGTGAGCTCAAGCCGGGGACAGCCGATGCGGTGTTCGACGGCTTCGCGCCGCTCCGCTGGTGTTTGTTCGCCGAGCCGGTCAATGTGTACCGCAAGGCGCCGGTGCGTCTGGAGGCGGTGCTGGCGAACGAGGACGTTCTGGCGGCGGGTGGGTACCCGGTCAAGTACGAGGTCTTTGGTCCGGACGGTGTCCGGGTCTTCGAGAAGACCGTGACGGTGAGTATTCCATCCCGCACCGCCGATCGCGAGCCGCCGATGGTCATACCGGTCTTCGCCGAGGACGTGGTCCTCGACGGGCCGGCCGGTCGGTATCGCTTCACGGCCACTTTTCAGCGCGGGGCGGCTGCGGCCGGCGAGTCGATCGAATTCTATGTCGACGACGCGGCTGGCATGCCGGGCGTGGAAGCAGACGTGGCCCTGTGGGGCGAGGACCCCGACCTCGCCAAGTGGCTGACCGAGCATGGTGTTCGCAGTCACCCGTTCGTCGTGACGGCCCCGGGCAAGAGCGAGGTGATCCTCTCCGGCGCCAGGGCGCCGGGCCCGGACGCGGCGGCCGCGTTCCGCGAACTCACCGAGCGGGTCGAAGCCGGATCGGCCGCGGTGTTCCTCTGCCCGGAGGTCTTCTCGGACGGCAAGAACAGCACCGCCTTCCTTCCGCTGGCCAACAAGGGTGGGGTCGCCGGGCTGCCCTCGTGGTTGTATCACAAGGAGGAATGGTGCAAGCGGCATCCGATCTTTGACGGTCTGCCCGCCGGCGGGCTGATGGACTACACCTTCTATCGGGAGGTGATCCCGGACATGGCCTTCGTGGGGCTGGATCCGCCTCGGGAAGCTGTCGCCGCGGGCACCAACACCTCTCAGGGCTATTCCGCCGGCCTGTTTGTGGCGGTCTACCCACTGGACAAGGGGCTGATCGTCATCAACACGCTGAACGTGCGCGGCAACCTCGGTCGCGATCCGGTTGCGGAACGCTTGCTGCGCAACATGTTGCGGTATGCGGCCGGCAAGTCCGGCAAGTCGTAGGAGAGGGCACGCTGGCGACACGAAGCCCTGGGGTTGAGAAGTGATCGCCGGGCCCTGGCGGTGCGGGCCGGGAAAGGCCCGGGACGACTGTCAGCGCGGGTGAGTGTCCATCGCCCCCCGCGGCGTCACTCGTCAGCCGGCACTGCCGGAAAGGACACGTGCGTCTGGTGAATCCGCCACTCGTTGCCCCGGCGGACCATGACGGCCGTGAACCGACCGCGGAATCCGACATCCTCGCCGCCGACCTTGACCGATCCGGCGCAGACCGCGCGGCACCAGGCTACCGAGCCTTCCCCGAAGATCTCCAGATCCTCGGCGTTGGCCTCGACATAGCAGTACTGCTCGAACGCTTCCTCATGCCACTTGGCGATCGCACGGGGACCGGTGTAGTACTCGTGAGCCTCCGACCCAATGGCGGTGATATCGTGATCTTCCGCGTAGGTGGACATCACCATCTCCCAGTCGCCCCGCCTGAAGCCGTCCAGGTAGCGGCAAAGAGTCGCCTTGACCCCTTCGACGATATCCGGGGCGGTGCCGACCGGATGTGGACGTTGCGAGTTATGGTAATGACCGCATTCGCAGTTCACACATGTTCCGCTATGTGCTTCGCTGATCGTCATCGTGTTACCTTCGCATTCCTCAGCCGGCGAACTGCCCAAGGCGGCCGCGAGATCGACCACGATCTCCCCCGGCTCATCTTGTTTGAACATGATGCTGCCCGCCGGGATGCGGCCCTTTCTGCCCTCGGTGGGCGTATGCTGTGTCCATGCCAAGCATACGATACGTGTTCTTGGGTTGCGTGCCGCAACGAAGGGGATTCGAGAGTGGCTGGTGGAGAACCAC
The DNA here is from genome assembly GCA_018003015.1 of Phycisphaerae bacterium. NCBI lineage: Bacteria > Pseudomonadati > Planctomycetota > Phycisphaerae > Phycisphaerae bacterium. Next base: position 29,920 of record JAGNEZ010000014.1, read on the forward strand.
GCCCGATAAATGCCGGCTCCGGATTGCTCTTCCGCGGGCGAGTGGAAGGTGAGGCGTGAGCGTCTTCCTGAGCGGGAGGACCAGGGGATGGGCATGCCTCGATGCCCGTCAACGCCGACGGTCCATGCCGCGTGGCCACGGGCCTCTGGGACGGTCAGATCACGGCTTCATTGGCTCAACTGCCGGTCAGAGCGAGTGCGTGGCGGCGGCACTCCGAGCGACAGCGGTCCGGTGACCTTCTTTCGCCGTCTTTGCCTGTCGGTGTGTCGCTTCGCGGCGTTGTCCCGCGGAACGTCAGAGGCTCACCTGCTTTCCTCGGCCTTGGCGGGCTTCTTATCCGCCGGCGGAGGCAACTCTGCCACTCGGATGTTGCGGAAGCTCAGGTTGGTCGTGGGATCGTGACCTTGCAGGCTGATGCAGCCCTTGCCGAGCCGGCTGCCGTTGCGGGCACTTTCGGCCGGGGGTTTGGTGTCGACGAAGTCGGCGGTCTGGTATCCGTTGACCCAGGTGGCCGAGCGAGGTCCAGCGACGATGAGTGTCATCGTGAACCACTCGTTGTCGTTGGACACGACTTTTCTGGAAGGCTGACGGTTGTAGATCCCGCCGGTGCCGTAATCGACAGGCTTGGTCCGATCCTCGTTCTTCTCGTCACGAGCCTTACCCTTCACGTAACCCTTCCACTCGTTGCGGATCTGGGCCTCGTAGCCTTGCCAGAACTGACCCGGTAGTGCGCGATAGAAGACGCCGCTGTTGAGGTGCTCGCCGTACGAGATGATATCGAGCTGAAGGATGAAATCGGCCCACTGGTCCTCGGTCTGGATCTCGCCCCCACCGTCCTTGATGTTGAGCTCGCCCTTGTCGGTCACCGAGAACTTCGACGGGTTCCCCGGTACGGGCTTCCAGCCCGTCAGGTCCTTCCCGTTGAACAGCGACTTGGTGCCGAGTGGCTTGAGGTAGACGTTGCGCAGCCCCAGGGTTTCGCCGTCCGCGTTCCTGAAGCCGATCGGTGTGCGGCTGGTTCCTGTTCCGGTTGTGGTATTGACGGACGAAGCCTCTTGGCCCTTGGCCGACATGTTGACCTTGCCGTCGGTACCCACCGTGACCTTGTACTGTGTCCAGCTTTTTCCGCTCGGACCGGGCACGGTGAGGTTCAACGGCTTGCCGTTGAGGATGACCGAGGCCCCCTTGGGGCCACTTCCCTGGAACTGAAGCTCGAAGTCGCCGAACTCGGTCGTTGTGGTTGCCGAGGCCGTCTTCTCGCCGCCGACCAGGAGCGTGCCGTCCTTGATCTTCACGTCACCTTCCGTCTTCCAGCCAAACGGTGTCTCGCCGTCAAAGAGCATGATCCAGCCTTCCTCGATCTGGGTCCTGCTCAGCGCGTTCGGCTTGCTCGGAGCAGCGTCATCGGCACCCGTCGCCGGGGCCGCCAGGATGGCCACCACTACCGCCACCCCCATCAGCGTTCGGACACATCGCATGGTCGTACCCTTCCGTCGTTTGACCTGTCGTTTCGTTGCCCGCCGCGGCACTCCGCAGCCCCTGCGGGCTCTCTCATGGTACCCTGGCCGACAGGTCGACGAAAGCTCCCGGTCTTTTCCCTGATGTAAAAAGGTCGGGATTGCGTCTACGCGTGGAATGGCAGTACGGGTATAGTGTCTTAAAGACCCGGGGGTGGCTTTTCGAGAGGAGGACTGTCATGGGCCTGTGGGACAAACTCAAGGGCGAACTCGTCGACATTGTGGAATGGCTGGACAGTAGTCACGACACCATGGTCTACCGGTTCCAGCGTTACCAGAATGAGATCAAGTACGGTGCTCAGCTGATTGTGCGCGAGTCTCAGGTGGCGGTCTTCGTCAACGAGGGTCAGCTCGCGGACGTGTTCCTTCCTGGCACCTACACGCTGGAGACGCAGAACCTGCCCATCCTGAGCACGCTGCGGGGCTGGAAGTTCGGCTTCAACAGCCCCTTCAAGGCCGAGGTTTACTTTGTGTCCACCCGGACGTTCACCGACCGGAAGTGGGGCACCAAGAACCCGGTCATGCTTCGCGATCCGGAGTTTGGGCCGGTGCGGTTGCGGGCCTTCGGCACCTTCGCCGTTCGGGTCAAGGACGCTGGGGCGTTCATTCGCCAGATCGTCGGCACCAACAGCCGCTTCACGGTCGACGAGATCGGCGACCAGTTGCGCGATTTACTCATCTCCCGTTTCGCCGATGTGCTCGGGGAGAGCAAGCTGCCGGTTCTGGACATGGCCAGCAACTACGACGAGATGGGCAAGTTCATCACCGGGCGGATTCAGCCCGATTTCGAGCGTTTCGGGCTGGACATCGTCATGGTGCTGGTCGAGAACGTCTCCTTGCCGCCGGAGGTGGAGCAGGCCCTGGACAAGCGTACCAGCATGGGGGTGATCGGCAACATGCAGGCGTACACCCAGTTCCAGGCAGCCAACGCCATCACCGATGCGGCCAAGACACCTGGGGGCTTGGCCGGTGCGGGTGTCGGCATGGGGATGGGGCTGGCCATGGGTGGCCAGGTCGCTCAGACGCTGGGCGCGGGTGCTCAGGCTGGCGGCCCGGCGGTTCCACCCCCGTTGCCGGGCGCGGTGTCGTTCTATCTGGGGCTGGACGGCAAGCAAGCCGGCCCGTTTGATCAGCCAGGTCTTCAGGCTCAGGTTGCCGCCGGGCGACTGACCGCTGGGACGCTGGCCTGGAAGGCGGGGATGGCTCAGTGGGCCCCCGCCGCCCAGATTCCCGAATTGGCCGCCATGCTCGCCAGCGTGCCCCCGCCGCTGCCTGGGAATACCGGGAAGTGAGCGATTAGAAGTGAGACCCTAGGGGAGGATCTACCTGGGCTCCCCGGTATCCGAGTATCTCGGCGTTGTGGCGTGGACGCCTGGTTCGAGACTTCCGCCCTGGGTAGCCTCCCTGGTTCGGTGTTTTGACGCTTTGGTCTTTCGGAGTTTCGCCTCCCGCGTTTCGGCTTTTGGCGTTAGGCGTTTCCGGCGGAGGAGCCCAACCAGCGATGGATCCCACCACCAGCGAGCCCACCATCCAGCGTGAGTTCCCCTGTGTCCAGTGCGGTGCCCATCTGGTTTTCGCCCCCGGCACTGCGGAGCTGGCCTGTCCCCATTGTGGCACGCGGAACCGGATCGCGGAGGACACCGCGGCCATCGAGGAGTGTGACTATGGCGCGGCCCTGGCGGAGTTGGCCGCGGGCGAGCCCTTGCAGGAAACGCTGGCGGTGAAGTGCTCCCGCTGCGGGGCAGAGAGCACCCTTCCGCCGAACGTGACCGCGGACAAGTGCCCCTTCTGCGGGTCTGCCATTGTGGCGGAGGCCGCCTCGCGCAAGCTGATCCGCCCGGGGAGCGTGCTGCCCTTTCACATCACCCACGAGCAGGCCCAGGACGCCTTTCGCCAGTGGATCGCTTCGCTGTGGTTCGCGCCCTCTGCCCTGCGCCGGGTGGCCGACACCGAAAACATATCGGGCATCTACATGCCCGCCTGGACCTACAACAGCGACACCACCAGCCGCTACAACGGCCAGCGCGGCGACGACTACTGGGAGACCGAGACCTACTGGGACACCGATTTCTACACGGAGAATCTGAACGGCCAGAGTGTCACCCGCACGCGGCAGGTGCAGAAAACACGCCAAGTGCGCAAGACCCGCTGGACCTCGGTCCGCGGCCAGGTCGCCCAGTCTTTCCTCGACCTTCTCGTGCGGGCCAGCGAATCTCTCCCCGAGCAGTACTTTGACGCCATGCAACCCTGGGACTTGAACAACCTCGTCCCCTACAAGGACGAGTACCTAGCCGGCTTCGTCACCGAGAGTTACCAGGTCGACCTGCCCACCGGCTTCGAGCGGGCCAAGGAGGACATGCAGGAGCCGATCCGCCAGACGATTTGCGCCGACATCGGCGGCGATCACCAACGGATCAGCAGCGTCTCGACCCGCTACTTCAACATCACCTTCAAGCATCTCCTGCTGCCGCTATGGCTGAGTGCCTACGCCTACGGCGACAGGAGCTACCGTTTCATGGTCAACGCCCGCACCGGTGAGGTCCAAGGCGAGCGGCCGTACAGCTATTGGAAGATCGCGTTCACCGTGCTGGTGGCCATCGCCGCGGTTGCCACGACGGCGATTCTGATGAACATGCCGAGGTAAACGCGGGCGACTGGCAAAGTGGTTCCGCGATTATCGCAACTCGGCCTTGTTTGTTCGGGTCGACCTGATGCCCCAGGCGGGGATGGTGAACACAGAATACCCTGGAGGAAGGCACCGTTCTATCCACCACTATACGAAGACAAGGCCTGATCCTGTTCAGGCGCTGGGCGGCTGGTATGCGTGCCCGCCGGGCCGGTCCTGGTCGGCCTCGTCCAGGGGGGGCCGATCACGCCGCTGGCCATCCTGCGGACGGTGAGATTCCACAGGAACCGATTTCGCCGGCTTCCGAGTCGACGTGGAGGGCCTACACGTCCCTGATGGGGCCCGGGCGAGCTCGCGGGTCGTCCGAGGACCATTACCGCCCGGACGGTTGGCATTTCGGGCAGATGAACGTACTCCGGCCGGCGGCGGTCAAATGCTGGATCGGCGTGCGGCACTTGGGGCAGGGACGGCCAGCCCGCTGGTACACGCGGTGGCGGACCTGGAAGTGGCCAGGCTCGTTGTCGGCGGTACGATAGTCGCTGATGCTCGAACCGCCGGCCTCGACCGCCTGTTCCAGGACCCGCCGCACACACTGCCACAACCGGCGTACCGCGGCCGTGTCCAACCGGTCGGCTCGGGTCAGCGGATGGACCCCGGCTCGATGCAGCGACTCGTCGGCATAGATGTTACCGATCCCACCGATCGGCCGCTGATCGAGCAGCAGGGCCTTGATCTGCCGGCGTTGCGCGATGGCATCGCGGAATTCCTTGAACGAGATGGTCAGGGCATCAACACCCACGGGCGGTAATCGCCGTCCGATCCAGTTTTCCACTGTCTGCGGGGTGACCAGCAGCCAGAGCCCGCCGAAGCGGCGCGGGTCGATGAAGCGCATTTCCACCCGCCGCCGCTCGAAGCCGATCCGAAGATGGGTGTGCATCTCGGCCGGCGTATCGCGATCGACTGCGATCAGGCGGCCGGTCATGCCCAGATGGACGACCAGGGTCCTGCGGCCGGCCAGTTCAATGTGGATCTGCTTGCCCCGACGTCCGACCCGTTGGATCCGTCGGCCGCGCAGGAATGCGCACACCGGCACGCCCTCGCCATGAACGATGTCGCCGCGGCCCAATACGACTGATGCGATCCGGCAGCCGGTCACGTGCCGGGCCACGCCACGGGCGACGGTCTCCACTTCGGGCAGTTCGGGCATGGGAAGCAGTCAGCGTTCGGCCTTCAGGGGTGAGCAAGAACAGAGGTCGAACCTCTTTTGACGATTCCTGCTCATCGCTCGAGATTGTAGCATCTGCTTCGGTCTTGACGAGCGGACGCGGGCAGTGCGGTGAGAGTTGCTCTCACGGCCAGCCGATCCGCGTGCCTTCGACCCATTCGACGTGGCCGTCGGCGAAGATGGCACTCGTGCCGCCGCCTTTGCCGCCGGCCCGGTGACTGTTGACGTTCACTCGCCCGACGTGGGTGGAATCGCCCTGAAAGACGATGTGCTCTCCCTGGGCGCAGAACACGGCGGTCAGTTCGCCCAGCGAGCCGCTCTTGGCTTCGCGGGCGTAGCGGCCATCCCAGACCCGATGCTGCAGGTTTCGCTTTTCGTCGGTGTTCACGCCCTGGCCGTTCGGCCCGATCATGTTCCAGACCACGTTCGAGTACTTGACCACGCCCGCTTTGCTGGTGCCGGGTGACGGCCACGGATTGCCCGGCGTGGTGCCCTTGATGATCGGCCGCCACAGCCAGGTCTGGTAGTGCTCGTGCTTGCCTTCCCAGGCATAGTACCGGAATTGCGTGTCTGTGCTGACGTGGACTTCGCCCGCGCCCCGGCCGCGGGCAAACGGGCAGACGAAGAACTCCGGGATCATGGTGTCCTCGTACTCGCCGAGCCAGCCGGTCTCGGGGTACCACACCATTTGCGGATCGAACTTGCCGCCCCTGGTGTACTTGAACCACTTGCCGCTCGCCAGGTACTGGCGTAATGCCACTGAAAGCCAGCATGCCCGTGCCGGGGCGTCGTGGGCTCCGCGGCCGTAGGCGTAGTAGTTGTACATGATGGGCACGCAGCCGCGGTACTCGGCCTGGTATTGGGCGGTCATGTTCGCGATCTGCTTGGAGTTGGCCCTGCAGGTGGTGAGCTTGGCCAACTCGCGGGCTCGATTCAAGGAAGGAACCAGAATCGCGATGAGCAGTGCGATGATCGCCACCACGACGAGCACTTCGATGAGCGTGAATCCCCGAGTGCGGTTCATGGTCGTCTCCTCACGGATCGGCGAAGACGCCGCGCCCAGCCCAGGTCGTCGCGTTCCCCGCCGAGCGCGTCAGAATGCAGGGACACTCAGGATTATATCGTTGCCGGGCGGTGCTGAACACCGTGGGGGTGGCAACAAGATCATGATCACGATTCCGGCGGGTTTGGAGATGCGGACTGTCCGCATCGTTCGGGGGGCGTTCGCGATCGTGGCCGCACGCGAAGGCTGGGCGGCCTTTCGGGGTCAGTCTCTGCATCCGGGCATTGCCGGTTCACCCTCGCCGCGGTAGCAATGTTGAAAGACACCAAAGTCGGTCTGATCGATATCGCCGTTGCAGTCAAGGTCCATGCCTTCGCAGCCGGTGGCGACCGAGATCATCGGACCCGAGAAGCAGGCCTCGAATACGAGCAGGTCGGCGCCGTCCACGTCCGTGTCGTCATCCCAATCGACCGGCTTGATGCCCTCGCCCTCGTCCGGGATTCCATTACCGTTGCAGTCGAGGCAAGTGCCGCGAGAGATATCGAGATTGTCTTGTACGCTGTTTCCGTTGCAGTCGACGGCTTGGACGATCTGCGTGCAGGCTGCGAGACAGACCATCGCCACAAGACACACGCCATAGTCCAGCGTATTTGAGGTGGTCATTGTTTGCCTTCCAAGGCGTTGCGAGGAACGCTTCCCGAGGCGACTACCGTTCGGGGCCCGGGCCCTATGAAGATGAGTGATCGGTCTGCTTCGAAGGGATCGCGTTCAATTGAACGCGGGAAGCCCCGACGATCCCAGTCTATCGCAATCATGACCGGACTTTAACGGAGAGGTAAGCTCTGATGCTGAGGAAGTGATTCACTCTGGCTCTCGGGTACGCTGAGAGGGCCTTGCGGTCAATCGGAAGCCGGCAAGGTCACGGTAAAGGTGGTGCCCACACCCAGCTGGCTGGCCACCTCGATTCGACCGCCGAATTCCTCGATGATGTCGCGGCTGATGGACAGACCCAGGCCCAGGCCGCGCTGGTCGGGTTTCTCCGCGTTGGTCTTGGTGGAGAAAAACGGATCGAAGACGGCGTCGAGGTGTTCTGCGGGGATCCCGCAACCGCTGTCGCGGACGTTGATCTGAACCTGACCTTCGGCGGTCGGAGCCGCATCGACGCTCAGCCGGCCGCGGCGGCCGAGCATGGCCTGTCGAGCATTGCTGACCAGGTTCAACAGGACCTGCAGGAGCTGGTTCTCGTTGGCCCGGACGGTGAGTTTCTCGTCGATCTGGAGGTTGAGCTGGATGCCGTCCTTACCCAGGTCGCGGCCGAGGCATCCGATGGCCTCTTCGACCACTTGGTGAAGGTTGACCGCTTTGATGACCGTATCGCTCTGGCGGGCCAGACCGACGACCCGGTCGATCATCTGGCGCATGGCTGCCGCCCGATCGAGGGTCTTGCTGAGGGCCAGGCGCATGAGTTCGGGGTCGTTGCGATCCAGGGCGTCGCGGCAGTAGGCCACCACCGGGGTGAGCATGTTGTTGAGCTCGTGGGCGGTCATGGCCGCCGTGGTACCGAGGGTGGCCAGCTTCTGGGAGTGTCGCAACCGGGCCTTGAGCCAGTCGAATTGTTGGGCCAGCTGATCGATCTGGGCTTGTAAGGAATAGGTGTCGGTGGCTACAGTGGCGGCTTCTGGCGGGCTGGTTGGGCTCGTGGCGGTGACGGTCTGGGTGCGTGAGGGGGATGAACCGGACGGCGGAATCCGCCGGGGTGTCTCGGCGTGAGGCGTGGACATACCGACTCCTGGAGCTCTGGATGAGACTTGCTCATATCGGCAGCCGGGCCGAGGAAACTTGAGGGGGGTTGCGGAGATGGAACTCAGTGGCCGATTGGATGCCCTGCTGACGCTGGCGGAGCGTGTCGGAATCGAGGTCCGGCCCGAACCGATGGGTGGGGGCGGTGGGGGACTGTGCCGGGTCAAGAACCACCGCATTCTGTTCGTAGACACGGCGGCTGATCTGGCCACCCGCTACGACCGGACGCTGGCGGCCATGGCTAGCCAGCCGGAGCTCGACGAGCACTTTCTGCCCCCGGAAGTCCGCGACGACCTTGAGCGGCAACGCCGAAGCGCGGCCGTGTGAGCCGCCCGAAAGCCCATCGCCCGGCTGACGGTCATGTCCAGGGATGGTTACAGGAGCTGTTCCGGCAGTCTCTCTTGCACCGGTTCGGGTTGCGGGGCCGTTATGCCCGCGATCAAGTCCTGGAGTTCGGCGAACACCGGACAATCCGGGTCTGCCTGAAACAAGACCTGGTTGCCGCGAGCCCACCGCCTGACGATCCCGGCCTGGACGAGCCTAGTCAGTTCCCGCTGCACGGCCCCCAGCCCGGTCCCTGCCTGACGGGCCACTTCGCGCAGGTAGAAAGACTGCTCGACCTGGTGGAAGAGAAGGAGGAGCAGGTAGCGACGTGTCTTGCCGAAGAGAGCGGAAGCCAAATCATTGTCCATGGATTCGAGGCTTTTCGTAATCATTATGATTACGATTGTATCTATTATGAGTACAAAAAGCCATGAAGAAGGCTTTGAAGGGGGCGGTGATGGGTATCACTGCGGGCTACTGATGACTTGGGGGATTCTCGGGGGGTTTGAGCGGGTCGGCGGGATCGATGGTTGGGGGAGGGTCTGGGGTTGTCGCGGCCGGGCGTGCCGGACTGGCGGTGGCCGTCTCGGTGAGGGAGGGAGCGAGCTTGAGGTCGAGCCGGGTCTGGATGACGTCGCGGGAGGCCTGCCAGGTGGTGTAGCTGGCGAAGGCGAAACCGTGAAGCAGTTGCGAGAGCTGGCGGAGCAGGGTGAGGGGTTGGGCTGCGGCCGCCGAGGCGGTTTGGACGGGCATGGGGATGTCGACATCGCGGCTTTCGCCGTCGCGGAGGACGGTGAGTCGGACGCAGTCGTCGTGTTCGCGTTTAGCCAAGCGGTCTTTCAGGGATTGGAGCGGGCGATCCAGATCGAGTTTACGGCCATCGACGGCGGTGAGGCGATCTCCGACCTGGAGGAGTCTGGCAGCCGGGAAGTCGGGCAAGACCTCGGCGACCTCGACCTCGCCGTTGGCGCTCCCGGGGGCAGGCAGGATGCCGAGTTGGACCTGGGGAATCTCCGACTGGCGGCGGAGTTGTTGCCACCATTTGGGCTCGAGCATCTCGGGATAGTTGCGGCCGATGTAGTTGAGCCAGGAGTCGATGACCTCGCTGGCTGCTCCGGGCTGGGCGAGGAGGACCATGTCGGGGAATCGTCGGGGAGGCTGGGCACGTCGCATGGCCTGCTGCAGGGCTTGGGCGGACATCAGCGGTGACCGACCGCGGCGTGCTTCGACGATCTGGCGGACGGTCTCGCGGTGAGTGCCCATAACCAGCCAGCCGTCGTAGACGATCCAACTCAGTTCGGTGGCCCCGAACAACTCACGGTACAGCCCGGGAGGGAACAACCGTCCGAGGGGGATGGAGCGTAAGGTCCCGCAGGCGGCCAGGGGGGGGTCGACCTCAAACTCGCCGTTGTTCCCGTGGACGCTCCAACCTCGTCGGAGGGTTTCCTCTTCAATCTGGACGGCGTTGTCGGACGTGGGGGGCAGGTTGACGAGCCGCAGCAGGTTGCGGGTCATCTGCCGGAGGGTGTCGTCGACCTTGTCCGAATCGTCGGTCTGGACCGCGAAGGCGAAGGTTGGCATGAGCAGCGGATTCCCGGTTCCCTTGCCCTTGGGATGGACCGGAATGCGAGCGATGACGCACACGGTATCACCGACCAGGTGGCGGAGGAGGTCGTTTTCGAGTTTGCCAGGGGGCAGACCCCACTGAAGGACTTCGAGGTAGAAGCGCTGGGGTGTCTGGGCGGGTGCGGCCATGAATCGCCGGTACTCGTTCACATAGCCAAACGGATAGCTCCATGCGAAGACGGCCGAGGGCGGCAGAAAGAGCAGGGCTTCCACCGGAGGCGTATGTTGTGGGAACTCCTGCCCGGCGGCCAGACGGCCGGTCGTCTCGAGAATCACGCCTTCGTCGGTCAGGACGGCTCCCATGGCGAGGGATCGCACCGGTGGACTGAGAATCGGCCACCAGTCGCCGGTGGGCTGGGTGGCGGGTCCGCTTCGCCGCTGGTTGGTGCCCAGGTACAGCACCACCTGGGAGTTGGGCGGCACTTCGGAGACCCGCTCGCGGAATTCCACGAGGTCCGCCAGGGCGACCCCGTGGTCGCTGGAGAGCAGCGTCAGGCATCGGGCGTGGAGGCTGCCCTCGCGTGTTTGCCGGCCGACGATGAACACGCGCCCGTCGCCGGTGATCTCGTAGCCGAGATCCAGGCGGTATTGGCGCATTCCAGGGATTGACTCGGCGGCGGGTATCCGGGTTTTGAGTTGGTTTTCCAGGGCTTCGGGACGGCGTGGCTGAGCGACGAGTACGGCTGAATCCAGTGCTGTCCAATCTTGGGCGGCGATGGCCAATCGGCCATCGAGCAGCAGCATAGCGGCCCGTTCGTCCCCGAGGCCCAGGGCGTCGGAGAACAGTTTGCGCCAGCCGGTGAAAGCCGGGGCGGTAGTGGTCGCCTCGCCTGACGTCCGGACCTGAGCGACCAGCAGGGCCAGGACATCGCTGAGGGCGGCTCCAGCCGGGATCGAGCTGAGGCTTTGGGTGTCCTCGATTTCGAGGAAGAGCCGAACGTCGACCGGGACATAACTGGCCAGAAGGGCTGGGGGGCGGCGGTCGTCGCTTACCGGGGAGGCGCCCGATGCGAACCCGGGCAGACACCCAGCCAGGCAGATCGACATGTAGAAGGGCAGCGTGCTCATGGACAACCGCGACTCAGAGTCTCAGACGCCCTCAGTCCCCCCCCGCGTGGTGTCTTGTCAGAGCCGGTCAGACGGAAGCCATCGGCGTCAGATAGGGCCGGGCCTATCGTCCTCGGCCTGCGGAGGGGGCGGCGAGGGTAGGGCCGGTACGGCTGCAGGGAACGGAGCCATCAACGGGCTGACATCGCTACCCACCTTCCCGAGCGAAGGGGTGAAACCGTCCTCAGGATAGCGTTCGCGGAATTCGGCGGCAAGTTGATCGCTCATGCTGTCGAACGCGAACATGATCAGCGCCTCCATGTCTTTGGCACTTCGCCGCGTTCCGTCCACCGTGTTCTTGGTTCCTTCGACGACTGGGGCCAGAAGATAGTCGAGAAACGAGGTGGCGGACATGGTTGGCGTTTGTTCGAGCTCGGCTTTCTCTCGCGGGGTTAACGAACGGTGGGCTCGCTGCATCGCGGCCTGCCGGAACGGGGCAGGAGGAGCGATCATCTCGGAGGCGATGGCGGTCGGTTTGACCGACGGAGCGTCGTCCGTTCCGACCACGGGTGAAAACACCAGAAAGGCGAGAACGACACTCGCGGCGGCAGCCATGGGAGAGGCGACGTAATACAGCAGGCGGCGCCACCGGCGACCGGAGGCGACCGGGGCCGCACGACGAGCGGCCATGACTCGATCGGTGAACGAGGCGGCGAGCTTGGGCTCGCGGCGGTCCAACCGGATCACATCGCCGCAGGCTTCGAGAATGGCCATTTCGGCCTGGCACTCGGAACACTGCAGGAGGTGAGCGTGCAGTTCCGCCCGGAGCGACGGGGGGAGTTCGTCGTCCAGGTGACGATCGAAGAGTTGACGGGCGTGTAAACAGGTAATCATGACGCGGCTTCTCTCAATGCCTGGATCTGTGATGGATCCTTGACCATTGCTGCCAACGACTCACGTAATCGCCCTCGGGCCCGGTGCAAGTGGCTCTTGGCCGTGGCGACCGGAATTCCCAGGGCGCTGGCGATCGCTTCGCAACTCATGTCCTCGCGATAGAACAGCAGGACCGCCGCCCGCTGCTGAACGGACAGCTCATCCACGGCGGCCCAGATCTGATCCTTCAACCGGCGGGCCTCCTCGCTTTCAGCGACTTGGTCCGACACGTCCGGCTCCGACGACGGCATTGCGGCGTAGTCCAACTCGCAGGTTTTGGACTTGCGTCGGCGGATGTGGTTCAGGCACAGGCGGTAAGCGATCGTGAACAGCCAAGTGCTGAACCGGTATTCGGATGAGAATGAGTCCAGCGAACTGAACGCCCGGAGGAAGGCATCCTGGCACACCTCCTCGGCCTCGTGGTGGTTCCTGAGGATCCGCCACGAAAAGGCGAAGAGACGGTCCTTGTGGGCCTCTACCAGCAGGCGCGCGGAGTCTTCACAGCCCTCACGGGCCTGACTGACGAGCTTCTTCTCAGCCCGTCGGGTCAGCTTGGCCTCTCCGCTTTCAGCCTGCCTGGCGAACATGCCTTGCCCCGCGGTGACGTATGTTCGGTACTCACATGATTATACCGCAATCCGGTTGGCCGGTTGCAACCCCGGTTGCGGGCCAAGTGGCACGGCCCGTCACCCTCCGGTAAGATACCCACCGGACACCAGCGCCCCTGGATCTGCTATCGGCACAAATGGTGGCCGGATCATGACTTATGGCAAGAAAAAGCCCAGACAAGACCCGACGCCGCATTCTCAACAAGAAGGCCCGGCACGACTATCACATCCTCCAGACGTTGGAGGCCGGGATCGTGCTGACCGGCAGTGAAGTCAAGAGTCTGCGAGCCGGGGCCGCCCAGCTCCACGAGTCCTTCGTCCGGATAAACGGTACCAAGCTCACCCTCTACGGCTGCCAGATCGACCGCTATCCTCCGGCGACCGACCGCAACCACGAGCCGCTTCGCAACCGCCGGTTGATGCTTCACAAGCGGGAGATTCTGAAGCTGACCGTGGAGCTGGCCCAGGCTGGCACCACGCTGATCCCGCTGAGCATCTACTTCAACGACCGTGGACTGGCCAAAGTCGAGCTTGCTCTGGTGACGGGCAAGCGGGAGTTCGACAAGCGTCAGGACTTACGCAAGAAGGAGCACCGGCGCGAGATGGACCGGGCGATGAACAAGCGGGCGCGGTAAGGGTTTGGTCCCAGCGAATGACGTCGTCGCTGAGCCGCCGGGTCAGATCCGGATGTTGGCCGGCGAGGTTGATGGACTCCTTGCGATCGTTGGCCAGGTTATAGAGTTCGGGGCGTGACCGGTCGCGGAAGACCAGCAGTTTCCAGTCTCCGTCGCGGATGGCCAAGTCCGGCCAGCGGTTTTTCGGGCCCGGGCGATCGGGCGGCCGGACCCACATCAGGGGCTGGTCGCGTTTGGGTGTGGCGTGGCCGAGGAGCGTATCGGCCATGTTCAGTCCATCGAAACGGGCGCCTGAGGGGGTGCGGACATCGGCCCAAGTGAGCAGTGAAGGCGGCAGATCCATGGCGGCGAGGACGGTCTTCTCATTGGCCGAGCCGGCGACGGCCGCGGGGATGGAACGGTGCCAGACGATAAGTGGACTGCGAATCCCCCCCTCGTAGAGCCGGGCCTTGCCGCCGCGCAGGCCGCCGGTTGAGCCCCAACCATCCTCGGGACCATTATCGCTGCTCAGCAGGATCAAGGTGTTTTCGCGGAGGGCGGCATCCGCCCGAATAGCATCGAAGAGCCGCCCGAGTTGGCAGTCCATCTCTTCCAGGACGCCGGCGTACCTTGCCGCGGGGGAGTTGTCACCTCGCCTGCCGGGCGGGGCCTGGATGGGGGTATGAACGTCGTCCAGCCAGAGGTTGATGTAGAAGGGGCGGTTCTGCCCGGCAGCGGTTTGAATCTCCTTCAGGGCCCGGTCCACGTAGTATGCGGTCACTGCGTGGCGATCGATCCAGTGAATTGGTCCGCCGGCGAGTTCGGCACTCATCCGGGTCGGAACGTGCACGAAGGGCCGGCCATCTCGTCCCGGTTCGAACCGAGGAAGGACGCGTTCGCCGAGCCCCTCGAAGTTGGTGAGTGACGCGTTGAAGCCGTACCGGCTGATAGGTGGGGCGTCGCCCACGTCGCGTTGTCCGCCCATGTGCCACTTGCCGACGTGGGCGGTGTAGTAGCCGGCTTGGGCGCAGCACCGAGCGAGGCTTGGCGCGGTAGGGGCGAGCCAGTCGGCCAGCCCCCGCCGGTTGTTCATTGCCCGCGTGTCGAGGTAGGAGGTGATCTTCCAGCGGCCGGGGTACTGACCGGTGGTGAAGGCCACGCGTGAGGGGCTGCAGATGGGGGCGTTGACGTAGAACTGGGTGAAGCGGATGCCTTCGCGGGCCAGGCTGTCGATCATCGGTGTGCGGGCGTGGTTTCCCCCGTAGCAGGCGAGGTCGCCGAAGCCCATGTCGTCGATCAGGATGAAGAGGATGTTGGGGCGTCGGGCGGTTTGGCCGGTGGAAGCCGGGAGCGTGTTCTGGTCAAACAAGAGGAGCAAGCCCAGTGCCAGCAGGATTCGATGGCCGCCATGCGCGTGCATTGGTCGATCCTCCGATCAGGATGATCGCGTACCGGGGCTTCTGTTCTGCCGCCGGTCATTCCGACGACCCGGCGACGCCTGATAACTCCACACAACTCCTAGGAGGGAGATGGCCGGGTTTCAGTCGCCGAGCTTGAGCAGCTCGACGCTGATGATATCGGGATTGCCCTTGGCGATTGCCGACACCAGGGCGTTTCCGGGATTGCGATCCAGCTGGATCCGGCAGCACGCGGCCAGGGCACCGTCCAGGATCAGGTTGTGCACTTCCTCGATATTAATGTCCGCGCGGCGGATCTGGTCCATCACGAATGCCAGCACGCCCACCCGGTCGTAGTGGCGGACGACGAGCTGCCACTGGGCGGGGGTTCGGGTGGCGGCATTGACGCAGTTGATCGCCTGGCCGGTCCTGATGAACGTGGCGATGATGCGAATGGCCTCCTCGGCGATCGCTTCCTGGGCCTGCTCGGTGGAGGCCCCGACATGGTGAGTGCCGTAGAGGTTAGGCAGGTCGAGGATCGGATTGGTGAAGTCGGCGGTTCCCTCGGCGGGCTCGGGGTCGAACACATCGAGGCCGGCGCGGAGTTTGCCGGCTTGAAGAGCGGCTCTGAGGGCGGCCTGATCGACGACCTCGCCGCGGGCGGTATTGATGAGGATGGCGCCCGGCTTGAGAAGCGCGAGCCGTTCCGCCGTCACCAGCTTGCGGGTTTCCGGCTTGAGGGCCACGTGCAGGGTGACGATGTCGGCGCGGCGGAACACGTCGTCAACCGTCGGGCAGCGCTCGACGCCCATGTCCTGGGCACGTTCGTCGGTCAGGGATCGCGACCAGGCGATGATCCGCAGGCCGAAGGCCCTGGCCCGGACGATCACCTCGCGGCCGATCTGGCCGACGCCGACGACGCCCAGAGTCTTGCCGTAGATTCCGTCGGCCTTGGAGAACTCCTTCTTGTTCCACTGGTGGGCGCGCAGGGATGCGACGCTTTCCGGTATCCGGCGGTCGATTCCCAGGAGCAGGGCGAAGACCAGTTCCGCGACCGCGATCGAGTTCTTCCCCGGGCAGTTGGTCACAAAGACGCCGCGGGCGCTGGCCGCCTTCACGTCAATGGTGTTTACCCCCGCCCCGGCCCGGACGATCAGGGCCAGTTCGTCGGACGCTTTGATCGCCTCCCCGCTCACCTGTTTGCTGCGCACGATCAGGACCTTGTATCCCGGGATCACCTTGGGCAGATCTTCCGCCTTGACCGTGGGGTTGTAGGTCACCTCGCAGCCGAGCTTGGCCAGGCGATCGAGGTGGGCCTCTGAGAACTTGTCAGCGATCAGGGTCTTCATCACGGTCCTCCTGCATAGGGATGATGCCAGTGAACGACGAAAGCACATGGCGAATCATACGTGATTGCCCTTCGCCTCCGGCTTGCCCGAGGTTCTGGGATCGGTACGGAAGAGGCTAGTACCACCTCACGCAGCCCAGGACTCCCTCTTCCACCCGGAGACCGGCCTTCGGAGTCGACTCCTTCATGATACCATCCGCGCGGCGTTCGGCAAGTGACGGAGGTGGCGGGAACGCTTTCAGTTCGGGGGCGGACTGTCGTCGGGCGATTGCTGCTTGAGACAGCCGAGGGTCTACTCGTGCACGACGATGACACCACCGGCCAGGGGTGTGGCCGCGTCGCCGGTCGGCTCGGCGCCGGGCTGATTGTCGTAGACGACGCCGGCCTCGTTCCAGATGCTCAACCGGACCGCGTCATTTCGGTCGTCGGGTTGCGTGCGGCCGGCGACGGCCGTCAGGATGAACTGGTATCCCTCCCGACCGTTGACGGAACCGATTCCGGCAAGCTGGGCCTTCCGCTCCGTCACCACGAGCCACTCGAGATCGTCGGAATGGAAACGCAGGTCACCGGCCTTCTGCAGGAACTGGACGTTGCCGTGCGGTGTTGTCGCGTTCTTTTGATACTTGGCGTTGAAGCTCAGGACGGCCTTGCCGACCGCGTCGGGACTGGCCGCGCAGGCCCCAAGTGGTGAATGGAACCAGCCGCCGCCGGTCATGAAACCGCGGTCTGGATCATAGATCACCACGAAGGGTCTAGCGTCTTGGATTCCTGACGCCGTCTCTGCGGATCCGGCGTTGCCGGCGGCATCGGTCACGGTGAGCTCGACGGCGTAGATGCCCGGCCTGGCAAAGGCATGAACCGCCGCGACCGTTGCGGCTTGCGGATCGAGGATGCCGGGAACGTTCACTTCCTCGGCGACCGAGACCAGGCGCCACTCACTTGTGCCGACGGAACAGTTCTCGACGAACGACCCCGCGAGAGTGACCTCGCGGTGAACGGGGTACGACGTCCAGGACGCCGGCGAAGTGATGTTCACGAGGGGTGGGATCAGGTCGACGACGGTGATCGCGACGGTGCAGGCAGCGGTCGTGCCGTCTGCATCCGTAGCGGTCAGGGTCACCTCGTGGTTGCCTGGCTCGAGCCATCCGCCGGGCGCGGGCACCTGGGTCAGCGTGGTCGGGGCCTGCCCGCCGGTGACGACCGCGCTGCTGGTCAAGTCCGGTACGGGTGCCCGGCATTCCTGGTCGACCGCGATCGGTTCGGGAACCGGCGGACAAGTGATGGCCAGCGGTTCCGAGCAGAGCTCGACCACGGTTGCCTCGCTGTCGGGCGAAGAGATGCCGCAGTTGCCGACGGCCCGGACGGCATATCCACAGGTCCCGCAGGAAGCGGCCGCATCCGTGTACGACTGGCTATCGGCTTCCAGGGTAGCGATCGTCTCGCCGGACGCCCCATTGCACCAGCGGCGGACCAGGTAGCCGACCTCGCCGGCTGCATTGTCGGTCCAACTCAACTCGACGGTGCTCGGGCCGGTCACGACGGCATTCAGGTGGCTTGGTGCCCTCAGCCCGATCATCTCACCGCCGAACAGGATGACCCGGTCGCCGGCGGCGTCGTACACCGCGGCGGCGCCGCGGCGGGGGCCGGGGCGATCGCCGGTCGTGGCCAGTTCACGCCAGACGCCGTTTTCGAGCACCCAGACATCGTCGAGGCCGGTGTACGTTCCCGATCCGCAGGAACTGGCGACATAACGCAAGCCCCCCAGGACGATCATTCGTTGGCGGAGGGAGTCGAACACAACCGCCGCCTGCCCGCGAGCGGGTGGAGACACGGGAGTGGTGATTGGGGTCCACGGCCCGGATCCGTTCTGCAGGGACAGGGACCACGTGTCATTGTAGAGCGTGCCGGCCGATCCGCCGCCGAGCCCGCCCCCGAACAGCATCAGGCCGCCCGATTGCGGATCGAACGCGACGGCGGCCATTCCCCGCGGCCCGGGAGCGGGGCTGAGAGCCCGTTCCGACCAGACCAGGGTGTCGGGATGGAGCATGTGCACATGGTTGTTGAAGAAACTCGTGATCTCGGTGATCGGACCGCCCCCGAAAACGCAGTAGCGGTCGTTGACCGAATCGTACACCGCGGCGTGCGAAGTCCCGAAGAGCTGATACGGTTGGATCACGCCCGAACCTGCCGAGGGAAGCAGCTGCCACGCGTTGGTGGTGAGGTCGAGGACATCGAGATGGTCGATCGCATGGGCAACGACGAATCGATCCCGTCGGGGATCGTACCAGCCTGGCCGGTAGGTGAATGGCCCGTCCAGGGCTGCGGTCTGCAACCGGATCCAGGCAGCGGAACTGCCGGCCCCGAGTTCCAGCGCCCAGGTATCGGCAAAGGCGGATGCACCCTCGCCGCCGGACACCAGCATCCGGCCGCGTGACGAGTCGAAGGCATGCGGGAAGTGTCGGCGAGGGGCGGGACTGCCGGCCACCGGATCGGGGACAGGTGCCAGTCGCAACCAGGTATCGTCAGCCAGATTGAGCTGCCAGACCTCATTGAGGCACTGGGCCTGCCCTTGCCCGACCAGCACCCACAGCCAAAACGCGACCGCAACCCCCGTCGTGGCACACCTCATGACGGTCCTCCCTCCAGATGCCTGGACCAGCCATACCGGTTTCCGCGCGTCGTCCCGGCCAAGTATCCAATACGTTTCGCCGCGGTGCGCGGAGCATGGAGGTATAAGGGCTGATGGGCCTCTGCTCAGGCGCGGGAGTCCATCTGCGCCCGTTCAGCCCGATAACAGCTAACCCTGGGATGAGGACGGCTTGCCCCGCGTCCGGAATCGCCGGAGGGCTTCAGCTGCCAGGATGCCGGCGCAACCCGAGGCGAGATCCACCACGTCCCCCAGATCAGGCAGATGCGGATGGAGCGGATCACGAACGGCGATCAATTCGAGCAGTTCGACGGCCAAGAGGAGGCACATGCAGCTGGCGGCGGACGCTCGGAACGAGAGTCCACGGCGTAGCAGGAGATGGAGAGCACCCAGGAACAGGAATCGAGTCGGCAAGTCCAGGGGGACACCCGCGATGGCATATCCGGAGAAGAAGCCGAGGAATCGTTTGGCGGCTCGCACCGATGCGACCAGGGAGTCCGGCCAAGGAATAGTCATGGTGTTCATCTCTATCCGGGCCGATCCGGAAACGCAACCGGTGACCGCCGGGCGAGCGCCGCCGTGTGCCAGGATGTGCCCGGTGGGGCCGGCTCGGGCGACGGGCTTCGGCGCGATGTGAGACGGCGGTGTACCGATCGCGCCAGCGGTAGTGACCGAGACTCTGCTCGGCTGGCGGCGGCCCGGACACGATTCGTCGACGGTTCGGCGACTCTGGGTGACCAGACGGCGTCGCTCCCTTGCCCCTCGGCCGATGGTCCTATACCTTAGGCCTCGAGCGTCGCCGGAACACTCGTCGTTTCCCGTGTCAGGAGCGTGTCGTGCGATATCTGAACTCGGCCGACTACGCCATCATCGCCGCCTACTGTCTCATCCTCATCGCCATCGCCGTCTATCTGAAGCGTATGGCCTCGCGGAGCCTGGAGGACTACTTCCTGGGTGGCAAGCAGCTGCCCTGGTACGTGCTCGGCGTTTCCGGCATGCTCAATTTTGTGGACATGACCGGAACGATGGTCATTGTGTCGTTCCTGTACATGATGGGACCGCGCGGTCTGTACATCGAGTTTCGCGGAGGAGCTTGCCTGGTTCTGGCCTTCATGCTGCTGTGGACGGGCAAGTGGCACTATCGGTCGCAGTGCATGACCGCGGCGGAATGGAACATCTACCGATTCGGATCGACCGCTGGGGCCAAGATCGCCCGGTTGCTCGGCGTGGTTTTTGGCACTGCCTTCACCGTGGCGATGCTGGCCTACCTGATCAAGGGAGCGGGGAGTTTCCTGTCGATGTTCCTTGATTTGCGGCCTGAGGTCTGTGCGGCCATGATGGTGGCCCTGACCACGTTGTACACACTGATGTCCGGCTTCTACGGTGTGGCCTTCACCGATCTGTTCCAGTCGGGCATCATCCTGATCAGCGTGGTCGCGATCACCCTGCTTGCCGTGAGCAGGATCGCGGGTTACGAGGGTGACCTGGGGCTTCTGGCCACCCAGGTCACCGGCAACGCTCAGTGGATGAGTTCGGTCCCTCACGTTCGCACGGCCATGCCACGGGGGTACGAGGACTTCGAGCCGGTGCTGATCCTGGCCGGGGGATATCTGTTTCGGCAGGTGCTGGGCGGCATGGGCACGGGGGCGGATCCCCGCTACTTCGGGGCCCGCAACGAGCGGGAATGCGGTCTGCTGACCTACTTCTGGACCTGGCTGATGACCTTCCGCTGGCCGCTGATGATGGGGTTTGCGGTGCTCGGCATCTTCCTGGTTCACGACCTGTTTCCCGACCAGAAGGTGCTGGCCGAGGCGGCGGTCACCATCCAGCAGTCGCCCGAGGTTGCTCAGCGGTACGGGGCCGACGTCGGCAAGAACCGTTGGGACGACGTCATTGCCAACGTCACCCAGCACCAGGATCAGTTTCCCGTGCTGGCCGGCAACCTGAGAAGGCTGTTCGGTGGCGGCGAGGACTGGCAGGAGAAGGCCATGCTGGTCGGCTATGAAGGGGGAGTCAACCCCGAACGGATCCTGCCGGCGGTCATCCTGATGAAGATACCGGCCGGCTGGCGAGGCCTGTTTCTGGTCGCCCTGGTGGCGGCCGCGATGTCCACATTCTCGCCCACGGTGAACATGTGCGTGGCTCTGTTCACCCGCGACATCTGGCAGGGCTTCCTTCGTCCGAGGGCATCGACCCGGGAGCTCATCGCGTCGAGTTACTGCTTTGGCGTGGTTCTGGTTCTCGGCGGATTCGCCATGGCGTACACCTCGGAGAGCATCAACGACATCTGGGACTGGATCATCATGGCCCTGACCGCGGGTTATGTCATTCCAGGCCTGCTAAGGCTGTACTGGTGGCGGTTCAACGCAGGCGGCTCCAACATCGGCGTGGCGGTGGGCCTGATCGTCGCCATCGGCCAGCGAGCTCTGAAGCCCGATATGCCGCCTGTGGACAAGTTTGTTCTGGTGACGGGTCTGTCGCTGGTCGGAACGATCATCGGTACTTACTGTTTTCCCCCGACGGAGCATCGGATCCTGGAGCATTTCTACCGGACCACCCGCCCATTCGGCTTATGGGCACCGCTGAAGGCGTCGCTGGCCCCCCAGGTGCGTAGAGCCATGGAGCGCGAGCACTTCTACGATATCGCGGCGCTGCCTTTCGCCCTCGGCTGGCAGGTCACCCTGTTTCTGCTGCCGATGCAGCTGCTGATCGGAGCATGGCGCTCGTTTGGTGTTACGCTTCTGATTTTCCTGGTCTGCCTGGTCGGGGTCCATTTCCTGTGGTACAGGCAGTTGCCGCCAGCCAGGCCCCGGAAGGAAGAGGTCGGCGACGGAAGCCTCACGCGGCCGCCTTCCGAGCTCACGGCTGAAACGGGCTGAGAGGTCCTGGGGGCGGTCGAGAGGCCTTGGAACGTAAGGCCGGACTAGGCGATCTGCCGATCGACAATCGAGTCCAAGGAGTTGGCCCATGGCGATGTCCCAAGAGAAGCAGAAGACGCTGTTGGCGGTGCTGGCCATTGTCGCCACCATTGTCGCGGTTGCGCTGGTCTGGTCCAGTCTGGTAAGGACGAGGGGGAACGTTGAGACGGACATCAAGACCACGGTCCTGTGCGCCAATCCCGACTGCGGCTACTACGGGGAGACGTCCCTCTCGCAGCTGGAGGACAAAGGTGGCACCGACGCCGCATCCCCGGAGTCAACAGGGTTCAAGTGTCCCAAGTGCGGGCAGTACGCCCTGCGGGCCAACCCGCTCATGTGCACCAAGTGCAAGAAGCCTTATCTGATGAGGATCGGGCCGACGGGGGCATACGACCGCACCTGCCCGCGGTGCAAGACGGAGAACTGATCGGCTTGGCAGTCGCAGACGGTCCATCGGCCCGGGGAGGCCGCCGAAGGGAGAGACTCCGTCGATGGGCCATGTGGAGGGCGCATCGACGCTGGGGTGACCGTCAGTGCGGGGTGGACCATCGCTATCGGGGCGGGCTGTCAGCGCTTGGGCAGGTAGCCGCCGCCCAGCGCCAAGTTAACCGGGTACATGTCGTTCGGGTAGCGGTTCCATCGCTTGGCCTCTGCGATATCTGCGTGGCCATCCCAGAAGAGGATGTTGCCCTTGCCGAGATGGCGGGTACTGAGGCGATCGCCGCTGTTGCTGGAGATGTTTCGCAGGTAGCTGTGCCCGTCGTTCAGGGCGTTGCTGTTGGCCAGATAATACTCCGAGTTCCGATCTCCAAAGCCCTGGTACTCCTCGTACATCAGGACCACCCGGTTGGGGGTAGACATGAACTGGGAGACCCGCGGGAATGCGGTAGACTTGAAGGCCCCTGCCTTCAGGTGGTCAGGATTGACGAAGTCGCAGGAGAGCAGCTGATCCGTGTCGGCCACATGCTTGCCGTCGATCTTCTCCTGCAAGTAGTCGTGCGGGTCCATCAGGCGAACGTAGCTGTGAATCGCATGATTGCCGTAGGTGCCGCCGCTCCCGATAGCGCTGCCGCGGCGAATGCGGTCATCGACCGGGCAGAAATACGTCTCTCGGTTCTTGAGGTATCGATAGAGGTCGCCGTATTCGACCCACCGGCGAGAGTCAGAGAACCGCACACCACCGCTGACGGCATAGAGCGTGGGGTTATACTTGATCTTCGGCTTGCTGTGGTTCACGCCGTCATAGAGCCACCAACTCCAGTGAGGAAAGACGCCATTTCGCGCTTCCTGGGCGTAGAAGCAATGTCCATTGTAGAGTTGGGCAAGCCGGGTTTTACACACGAGAATATTGGACTGGTCACGGGCCCGCTGCAGCGAAGGAAGCATGATGGAGATCAGCAGGGAAATGATCGCGACGACGACGAGGACTTCAAGTATGGTGAACGCTCGCGGGTGGTGAATCGACGTACCCGTGCCAGCAGGCAGAAGCCTCTTGGTGACCCCATGACAAGGAACCCGCATCGCGCTGACCTCTTTGCCCCCGACGTCCAGACCGACGACCGGGAACCCAGACATGCGGCGACTACGCCGCGCCGCCGCTACTCGCTTTGAACTGCATTCGGTCGCTCGAAATGCACGGCGACCGCGCTCCGGGCTTATTATAACACACCCTGCTAAACGACGCGAGCACTTTTCGCCCATTTTCCTGGTATATCGGGCAACCGGCCTGCAACAGACAGAGCCGCTGTGAGATCGGCATGCGTTCCGCCTGTGAAATGCTGAATACACCGCAGACTCCGATCCTCGTCCACACCTATGCTCGGCAAGAACCTCCACGGACATGACTGCTCAACCCAGGCGCCCATGCATGCCGGGCTTAACATTGGAGGTCATGACGAGCGTTCATTCCGACGCATATTTGATAATATCGGCAAAATAGTTATTCTGGGAAACCTCTACCGGCCATTCTCCGGGAGGCGACTTCTGGCTCGCCTGGGGACCCGCCTGATGATGCGTATCTGAGGGGCTGATCCGCTTCTCGCCAAACGGACCCAAATGCGCTTGCAGAGGACTAGTTTCAGCCTTACCTGAGCCCGTGAGCAGCCGTCCGCGGTCGATCAGGAGGCTTGATCGCCACCCAGGGCTTTGTGAGAATGCGGCGGCCCAAAGCTCCTCAGGAGGTGATCGATGGCGACCCTGATTCGTTCTATGGGTCTACGGTACGGGGGAGCAGGGCGGCGGGAAGGCGACGGGCAGCTTCATGGGATGTTAATGGTAGGTAACCGGCGCCGCCCGAGGCCCAGGCAAGGTTCTGGCCTCGGCGATCCTACCCCATAAGCAGGCTCAGAAGGTCGCGGTCGGTCTGAAGATGGATGACTTGATGGCGGTTCTGATCCGCAGCGGCGCGGTCAACAGAAACGAGGTGCCCAGATGTTCGAACGATTCAGCGATCATGCCCGCAAGGTCATGGCTCTGGCCAATCAGCAGGCCCAGCGTCTCGAGCACGACCACATCGGGACGGAGCACATCCTCCTCGGGCTGGTCAAGGAAGGCACCGGCGTCGCGGCCAACGCCCTCAAGACGCTGGGTGCGGATCTCGATCGCGTGCGGCACGAGGTGGAAGGCATGCTCACGCCCGGCGATCAGGGGCCCGGGTCGGGTAAGCTTGCCCAGGTACCGGCCGCCAAGCGGGTTATCGAGTACGCGATCGAGGAGGCCCGGCTGCTCAACCATCGCTACGTTGGCAGCGAGCATCTGCTGATTGGGCTTCTCCGTGAGCAGGAGGGCTTGGCGGCCCGGGCGCTGATGAACCTGGGCGTGCGGCTGCACGATGCCAGACTGGCCATCGCCGACCTGCTTGGCGAGGCACCGCCGGAGCCGCTGGCCGTCCCATCCGACGCCCACTTGCCTCCCTTGACCGGGGCAGGGCTGCGGTTGCAGGCCCTGCTCGTCTCCATCGACCAGCAGTGTAACCAGTTGATGGCCGGGCCGGAGGGAGACGCGTCCTCATTGCGGAACAGACGGGCCCGCGCTCCCGAGATCAAGACGATTCTCCTCGACAGGATCGAGCAGTTGACCGGGCAGGCTCGCGGCTTCTGGGAAGAGCTCCGGGAAAAGTGAGAGATTCTCGTTGACGCCTGTCTGCTCACGCTCGTATAAGAGGCGGGGCGATTCCAGACGATCAGGAGTGCTTAAGTGAGTCGGACCGGGACCACGTTTGCTCTGCCCTCGGACCCTCCACGGCGCTGGCAAGCGTGGTTTGTACCGCTCGTGCTGATTGCCCTGACCGGCCTGCTGCTCGCCGATCCCTGGCCGTACGTCAGCCCGGCGGGTCCGGCTGCAGTCGTGCCCGCCTCGGCCACGGACATCACCCCGGTCCGCCGACCGATTCTCAAGCCCGAGACGGTCGTTGCGGGTATGACTTACCGCTGCAGCGAATGCCACAACCTGTTTCCTTCGCCCGTCGAGACCGACCGGCCGTTGACTCAGCACCGTGCAATCGTGCTCGAGCACGGGATCAATGGGCGCTGCTTCAACTGCCACAACCGCGAGGATCGCAACGCCTTTGCCGACGACCGCGGCGGCCCGATCCCCTTCGATCAGCCGCCGCTGCTGTGTGCGAAATGCCACGGACCCGTCTACCGCGACTGGACGCACGGCGTGCATGGCCGGACCAATGGCTACTGGGATCCCGAGCTTGGCCCGATGGAGCGTCGCAAGTGCGTTGAATGCCACGATCCGCACAACCCGGCGTTCCAGCCGATGCAGCCGGCGCCCGGCCCGAACACGTTGCGGATGGGCGATCAGCGATCGGAAGCTGAAGGACGGGGCGAGACCAGGAACCCGTTGCTGATCTACCGCCAGCGGTTGCCGGCCGGTCGCGGGGATGAGGCAAAGCCACGGGGGCACCGCCCATGAGCGAGGAGGACAGCCAGTCGAGCGGACCCGGTCTCACCCGGCGAGGCTTCTTCCGCAAGAGCGCGGTGGCCGCCACCGGTGCCGCGGCCATCGCCGCTGCGGTCTCGCCCTTGCGGAAGATGTCGCCCGACGACATCCCGACGCTGGAGCGCTTCCTGCAGAAGCACTACAAGGAGATGACCCCGGCCGAGATGCAGACCGCCCTGGATCGCATCGCCCGCGAGGTCGAGAATCGTTTTGCTGTCCGGCCGAGCCTCAGCGACGTCAAGCCCATGGTCGGCGTCGAGTTCGTCTATGCTCTGAACATCAGCCGGTGCATCGGCTGCCGGCGATGTGTCCATGCCTGCGTCAAGGAGAACAACCTGTCGCGGGCCCCTGAGATCCAGTACATCCGCGTCCTCAAGATGGAGAAGGGCAGCATCGATCTCGAGAGCTCGGACCATCATTACGATCCGCCGGTCGTGCCCGAGCACGACAGCTACTACATGCCCGTGCAGTGCCACCAGTGTGCCAAGCCGCCGTGCGTCAAGGTCTGCCCGGTCGAGGCCACCTGGCAGGAGCCCGATGGCCTCACGGTCATCGATTACGACTGGTGCATCGGCTGCCGCTATTGCGAAGCGGCCTGTCCTTACTGGGCCCGGCGGTTCAACTTTGCCCAGCCGGAGTTGGCGGCCAAAGACCTCAATCCGGACATGAGCTACCTGTCCAACCGGCCGCGGCCAAAGGGCGTCATGGAGAAGTGCACTTTCTGTCTGCACCGCACGCGGGTCGGGAAGCTGCCCGCCTGCGTCGAGGTTTGCCCGACCGGATCGCGCAAGTTCGGCAACGTGCTGGACCCCGAGAGCGAGGTGAGCTACATCCTGCGGCACAAACGGGTGTTCGTTCTCAAGGAAGAGGTCGGCACGCTCCCCCGGTTCTTCTACTACTTCGACGAGCGCGGAAGCCGCTACCACGAGTCGGTTGAATCCGGCCAGGCCACGGAACGGGGTGGAGGTGGGGGATGAAGCGATACCTCACCTTCCTCCGGCAGTGCGCCCAGATCAGCTTCGTCGGCGACTGGCGCTACTACACCTGGATGACCATCCTGACCGTTCTCTCGCTGGTCGGCCTGCACGCCTGGTGTACGCAGCTGGTGAACGGCCTCGTGACCACGGGCATGACCGACCAGGTGTCGTGGGGGGTGTACATCGCCAACTTCACCTATCTTGTGGGCCTGGCGGCCGCGGCGGCCATGCTGGTCATTCCGGTCTACATCTATCGCAACATGCACCTTTACCACGTGGTCATCTTCGGCGAACTGCTGGCCGTCGCAGTGATCGTCATGTGCCTGCTGTTCGTGACTGTGGATCTCGGCCGGCCGGATCGCTTCGCTCACCTGCTGCAGCGGTTCAATTTCCCGGTTTCCATGCTGACCTGGGACGTTATCGCCCTCAACGGCTACCTGATCCTCAACCTGCACATCTGCGGGTACCTGATCTACTGCGCCTACTGCGAGCGGGAGCCGTCCAAGGTCTTCTACGTGCCCTTTGTGTTCGTGGCCATCGTCTGGGCGGTGAGCATCCACACCGTGACCGCGTTCCTGTACGTCGGGCTCGGCGGCCGGCCGTTCTGGAACTCCGCGATCATTGCGCCCCGCTTCCTGGCCAGTGCGTTCGCGGCCGGGCCGGCGTTCATCATCCTGACGCTGCAGATCGTGCGGCACTACACCCGGTACCACGTTGGCGACGACGCCCTGCTGACCCTGCGACGGATTGTGCAGGTCGCCACGATCATCAACATCTTCCTGCTGGGTTGCGAGCTGTTCACCGAGTTTTACTCCGACTCGGCCCACATTGCCTCGTCGCGCTACCTGTTCTTCGGCCTTCACGACCGGCACGCGCTGGTCCCTTGGATCTGGACGGCGGTCGCGTTCAACGTCCTGGCGACAATTCTGCTTGTGCTGCCCGCTTCTCGGGGCCTCAAGGTTCTGAACGTGGCCTGCGTGCTGACCATCGTGGGCATCTGGATCGAGAAAGGGATGGGGCTGATCGTCCCGGCGTTCATCCCCACTCCGCTGGGCGAAGTTGTCGAGTACGTGCCCACCCTGCACGAGGTCCAGATCTGCCTGGGCATCTGGGCGTTTGGCCTGTTGCTGTATACCCTGTTTGTGCGTATGGCGGTGCCGGTGCTCTCCGGCGAGCTGACCTATCGCAGGGACCATGGCGTTTCATACGAAGATCACCGTCGGGCGACCGCCGAGACGGTCTGAAAGGGAGTGACCAAGACATGCAAGCCATTCGACCCATCCTGCTGAACCGTCTGGCGATCGTGCTGCTGGCCGCTTCACCGGCCTGGGCGGCCCCGTGGGGCCTGCCGGAGATCTCGGCCAAGAGCAAGGCCTGCATCGAGTGCCACCGCAAGGATAACACGCCGATCTATCAGCAATGGGGCGGCAGCAAGCACTTCCGGGCCCACATCGGCTGCTATGAATGTCATGCCGCCCAGGACGGCGAGGGGGACGCTTTCAAGCATGAGGGCGAGCTCATCGCCACGATCGTGTCGCCCAAGGACTGTGCCCGCTGCCACGAGAAGGAAACCGCCCAGTTCGGCGAGTCCCACCACTCCAAGGGCGCCCGCATCCTCGGCTCGCTGGACAACACCCTGGCCGAAGTGGTCGAGGGCAACAATGCCTTCAAGACGACCGGGTTCCCCGACGGCACCAGTGCCGCGGCGGTCAACGGTTGTTGGCAGTGCCACGGTTCGCAGGTCAAGGTCCTGCCCGGCGGCAAGCTTGATCCGGCCACCTGGCCGAACACCGGCATCGGGCGGATCAACCCGGACGGTTCCGAAGGCTCCTGCGCCGCCTGTCACAGCCGGCACAGCTTCTCGGCCTGGCAGGCTCGCCACCCGGACGCCTGCGGCAAGTGCCACATGGGACCTGATCATCCCCAGAAGGAGATCTACGAGGAGTCCAAGCACGGTATCGCCTTCAAAGCCTTCCGCGAGAAGCTCAACATGGACTCGGCCAAGTGGGTTCTGGGCGAGGACTACAGCAGCGCTCCGACCTGTGCGACCTGTCACATGAGCGCCACGAAGAACCAGGCGCTCAACCACGACATCGGGCTGCGGATCAGCTGGAACAACCGGCCGGCGGTCTCCATCCGTCCCGAGGCAAGCGATCAGAAGATGGGGCTTCCGGGAGCGAGCGTGGACTGGAAAGCCCGCCGGGCGAACATGCAGAACGTCTGCCTCAACTGCCATGCGAAGCAGTGGGTGGACAACTTCTATGTGCAGTATGACGGACTGATCGAGCTGTACCACGACAAGTTCGCCAAGCCCGGCCTGGAGCTGTACGAGCTGGCCAAGCCTTTGTTGGTACCGATCGAGTTCGCGAACGCCGTCGATTTCACCTGGTATGAGATCTGGCACCACGAGGGCCGCCGCGCCCGCCACGGGGCCTCGATGATGGGACCCGACTACACCCACTGGCACGGGACTTACGAGGTCGCCAAGCACTTCTACGCGCACTATGTGCCGGAACTCCGCGGGCTGGCCGAGGAAAACGCCAAAGCTGCCGAACCCGCCAAGGCCGAGGCGGCCAAGAAGCTCCAGGCCAAGCTGGACGAGGTGCTGGCCTCCGCGAACCACCGGTGGTTCATCAACCAGATGGACGCCGCCGAGAAGGACCGTCGGGCCAAGGCGGCCGAGGATTTCCGCAAGCGGTACAGCAAGTGATTTCGTGGAACTTCCGTTTCGTTCGCTCATCCAATTGAGGATCCTGGAGGATCGTCCGGGGAAGGTGTGGCCACACCTGACGCCGGCCTCGCGTTTTGGGGTCAGCGAGTCCGTGTTGAGCGGTCGCTTGTGGTCGCGCTGCCTGGGGTGAACGCCTGCCCGGAGCGTGTTTGGCGACCCAATGACGACTGAGAGGGGCGTTCTTGCCTGGAAGAGGCGGTGGACGCGTTGCGACCGTCTTCTTATGGGCTCGGTGTGGTCTTGAGGCCCCGCCCACCGCCGAATCGGATCAGAAGGGTTACGAGGTTCTGGCTCAGGGCGATTCTGCTTCGGATTCGAGTGTGCACCTTGACAGGAGGGCCAAAATCATTACACTGGGAGTTTGGGAGGTGCTGGGGAGCCACAGCCACGGTGGCCGCAGTACAGGAACGGAGTAACACCCTGAGACCTTCGCCGGCTGGCGAGCCTTCGATCCGTGGGATGACGGCGTTATGTCATCCGCGGAACGGGGATGGTTTCTCACCCCTGTAACCGGAGTCCGACCATGTTTACGAATGCGCGTGTCTCCACTTTTCTGGTCTTGAGCTCTATCGCGACGTTGTGCGGCCCCGCGGGTGCCGATGCGGATCAGCGCAAGTTCGGGGTGATGCTGGCGACCGCGCCGAAGTCGGCCCAACCGCTGCTCCCCAACCCGGATGACGTCTGGAACCAGTACTTCAATATCGTAGACCCGACCGTTGGTTCTTTTGCCCAGTACTGGAACGAGATCTCGTACGGCGCGGTGACAGTGAGCGGCGACGTGGTCGGCTGGATTCATCTCCCCTGGCCGATCCTGCCCACGGCCGCAAACGGGAGTGCCATCCAGCACACCTATCTGGGGGTGGGCGGGGCGCTGAGTATGATGGGCGAGCCGTTCTCCGACGGCGCGCCCATGTACGAGGTCTCCGACATCTCCGGGAATTCTCGGGTCACCAACTTGACCGCCCCCACCGAGGGGCCGCCCGCCGACGGGTGGTGGACGCCGGGCGAGCGTTTCCGCGATCTCAACGGTGATGGCCGGTACAGCGCCTACATCGAGGAGAGTTACGACGGATATGATCGCGCGGACTCGGCGACTCCGCCGAACTGCCTGGGAGGCGACGGCGTCATCGGTGCGGGGGAGTTCGATGACAGCAACCGCAACGGCGTCTGGGATATTCCGGAGCCCTTCGAGGACTTCCTGCGGGTCTATGTTTACACCTCGGATGCCTCGCGCCGCTGGGTGAAGTGCGACCCGAGCCCCAACAACCCCGACCCCGCGTCGCGCCAGTGGGCCATTGACTACATCACCGCGAACTATCCCGGCGTCGACCCGATTACTGGCGCGAGCACTGCGGCGATCATCATCGCGCACTGCGGCAACGGCAAGTACGACGGACCGGAGCGGTGGAGCGAGCGGGGCAACACCAAGATGAGGTTTGACGACTACCGAGGCAGCCCGACGACGCCGCGTCCGTGCGATGACCCGGCGACGGGCGAGCCGAGCGCCAATCCGTGGAAGTGGGACTATGACGGCTGGTGGCAGGCGTATTTCACGGACCTGCACACCATGACGCCCAACGCCGTGCTGCCGGCCACGCTTCCGCCCGCCCCGACCTGGGTGGAGCGCATTCCCAATATGGTCGAGTTCGACCCGACGGCGGCGAGGGTCTTCGAGCCCAATGTGGGCGGCACCAAGGCCCGGTCCGGACTGAACAACTTCCCGCTGCCACCCCCCTCGGGCAACAATTGCATGGGGACGGTCGACCCGCCCTCAATTGGCAACGGGGACATGGATGGCGGCTATGCGGTTCACACCGGCACCACCATCTACCCGGACGCGACCGGCTACTATGACGGCCAGGCGGAGTTCAGCGACCTGCCCTCCTCGATCTACCACGCCAGGAGTGTTTCCGGCATCGACTACGGCGGGGACGGACGGCTGGGCGAAGTGACCTCCCCTGCCAGCACGAACCCCTTCGGGGAGGACCGGGGGGCAGGGGATCCCGGCGCCCCCGCGCCCAACGACGGGATCATTGGACCGGGTGGACCGGGGGCCTACAATCTAACCGGCCAGAACGGCTACGATGGCGGGAACGTCCTGAACCTCGAGTACCTCACCTGGTTCAATGCCCCGGTCAACGACCCCGCCTACATCCCCACCACGCCGGTGGAGGTGCTCAAGCGCGACTACAACCTGGACGGGCTGCTGGATCAGGGCAGCGTCCGGCTCGCGGGCACGGATAATTACGCCTGGGATGCCGATCCCGGCAACAGCAACGACGGCAGCCCGAGCGAGGGGTACCCCTTCAACCGGAAGCGACTGACCGAGGACACGGTCGAAGCCCTGGACGCGAGCACCGACTGGAACCATCTCGTCTCGGGAGCGAGCACCGCCAACCCGGTGTTCAGCGGTTTCACCCTGCTTCCGGGCGGGCTGTATCCAGGCGGCCTTGCCCCCGGCGGACGCGGGCTCTTCCAGCTACCCGCCCCGGGCATGGACCTGCCCATCCAGACGAGGATCGACAAGACCGCGGCCACGAACACTGCCGACCTGGCCGCCAACACGTACAGCAACACGCGGGTCATCGCGTTCTCCGATTTTGCCACCTCGGTGGACACGATTGGTGAGACCGGCAGCTCGGACGAGTCCGGCTTCGCCAAGGGCCTGATGAATCACGAGTTTCTGCACAGTTGGGAAGGCTACCCCGATCTTTACGACTACGACGAGTATCTCACCGGACCGACGATCATCAACACCCCGATCGGCGGGTGGTGCATCATGGCCGGCGGCCCGGTGCATCCCGCGCCGATCCTCAAGGAAGCTTCGGGGTGGATCCGGAGCAACGACCTGATGGAGATCCTGCCTCCGTCGATCGAGTGGCCGGTGACGCTGAAGGACTACTCCTTCGATCCGGTCTCGTCGGTCTACTATTTCGAGAACACCGTCTACCCCGGCGAGCGCTTCTACTTCTGGCGGGTGACCCGGCACGACTACGACCCGCCTTACGCGGACCGGGTCAATTTCAACGCCGCCGCGCCCGGCGAGGGCGTGGTGATCCTGCATGCCGATCTGGGAGCCAATCCCTCCGGCCTGCCCCAGCAGCAGCGACTCGGCTCGCACTTCGTCTACAACATCGTTCAGGCGGACGGGCAGCACCAGCTCGAGACCGGCGAGAACGGGGGCGACAATGGCGACTGCTATCCCGGATCCCAGGGCGTCACGGTGTGGAACGACACCACCAACCCGAGTTCCCGGTGGTACGGTCAGCTGCCGAGCGGTCTGTCCATCACCCACATCGTGACCGAGCCGACCCAGTCGATCGTCACCTTCCTCTGGCAGCCGCACATCGTGCCCGAGTTGCGATTCCTGAATCCGCCCGGCGGGGTCATCATGGGTACCGGGGCGAGTGCCTACTTCCCGCTCAAGTACGAGGCCTGGGATGCCTACGGCGGGACGACCATCCGGCTGTTTTTCGTCGACGACGTGACCAAGGCGGCGAATCCGTACGGTGGTACGGAGCTCACCGATCCCGCGAACCCGCTGGTCAAGCTGCCGGGGGCGGTGCAGGACGGCTTCCACGTCCCGCTGAGCGCCCTACCCAAGGATGGCACCTATTACTTCTACGCAGAGCTGACGCCAGGGACCTCGCCGACCGGCACGGAGCGTGCCGCGACGACCCCGCACGCCGGATGGCTGAACACCGGCCGGGGCTCGATCGCCGACCTGACAGTCGATGCCACCAAGTCGAAGCTCGAGACCTGGATCATCGAGTGTGTGGACGAAACCGCGCCCGGACAGGAAGTCTGGCAAGTCAAGGGCAGCGTGTCCGGCCTGCAGGCCGGCAAGGCGACCACCGGGGTGGATTACATCACCGACGACGGGGGAGTCGCGTTCCGCGTCGACTGGGCCGGCATCACGCCGATGGACGCGGCGTCGGTCAGCGTTTCGAATACCGACGGCGTCTACCGGCTGGACGATCCCACCCCGTCAAGCCCCTTTATCGCGAGCGAGTTCAAGACGAACGACACGGTACGGATTCTCGAGGGCCCCAAGCCCGGCTGGTACGTAGTCAAATCGGTGCTGGGCCCCACCAGCCTGGAGCTTGCCTCGGATCCGGGCAGCGGCACCGGCGTCTCCTATCGCGTGCACAGCTTCAAAGCCAATACGATGGTCACCCCGCCAGACCGATTCACCATGGTCACGACCGGCAAGACGCCGCACAGCCTGCCGATCCGCATCGTCCACGGGCAGATCGTGCCCGCGGTCAATGCCGTCATCCAGGTGACCTTCCCGAACGAGCCCTACAATCCGCTCCACCAGTTGCCCCTCGCCGCCCGCTTTGACGCCACCGGTTCCCGCGACGAGTTCGGGCTGATCAACAACGAGTTGGTTTGCACGTGGGATTTCGGCGACGGCAGCCCGATCGAGATCGGCACGGTCGTGTACCACACTTACACGGACTACCAGACGGGCGGATACACGGCCATCCTGACGGTAATCAATCCGGCCACCGGAGCCAATGCGACGGCCACGACCCTGATCACCGCTCGCCCGGGTGACACCGACAGCGACGGGGTGGAGGATCCGGCCGACAACTGCCCGACCGTCGCCAACCCCGACCAGGCCGATTCGAACGGAAACGGGATTGGCGATCTCTGCGATCCCGGCATCATCACGGACCTCGCCGTCGACCCCAAGGAGGCCTTGTCCACGATCACGGTGCCGGAGGGGGCGACGGCCACGTTCCGAGTCAAACTGACCATGGCTCCCCCGCCACCCTCGAACACGATGCAAATCACGGTGGGGCCGGCGGCCGCGTCCGCGACCGACCCGGACGTCACGGTCTTGGCCGGCCAGACCCTGACTTTCACCGACTTGAACTGGGACACCTACCAGGAGGTCACCCTCGCCGCGGCGGCCGACGTGGACATCTGCAACGGCGAGGCCATGATTCTGCTGACCGCTCCAAACCCGAGCAAGCCGACCTACCTGACGACTTCCGAAGTACTCGCGGTCGAGGAGGACGATGACGCACCCTCGATCGTCACCAACAAGGCGTCCATGCGAGTGACCGAAGGCTCCACGACCACGATGCAGGTCAAGCTCGGGTTCCAGCCCTGCGCGGACACGATGGTCAACGCCAGCCTGCTGGCCGGCGGCGACCCGGGCATCACGCTGAGCAACCCGACTGAGCTCACCTTCACCGCCGCGAACTGGAACACGTACCAGACGGTGACGGTGGCGGCGGCAAAGGATGCCGACGTGTGCAGCGGGACGGCGATGCTCCGACTCAGCACGCCCGGAGCCGCGGACAAGGACGTCGCCGTGACCGCGGACGAGACCACGGCGCTCACCATCCTCGCCGACCGGACCTCGGTTTCGGTCCCCGAGGGCGGGACCGCCACGTTCCGCGTGAAGCTGGGCGCCCAGCCATGTACGGACACCACCGTCAGCCTGACCCTCACGGCCGGCAACAGCCACATCCACTTCGCCAGCGGCAGCGCCCAGAGCCTGGTCTTCACGACCGCCAACTGGGACGTCTACCAGACGGTCACGCTCGCGGCGGACAGCGACGCCGACGCGATCATTGAGCAGGCGACTATCACCTGCAGTGCCCCGGGAACGGGAAGCGTTCTGGTGACGGCGGTCGAAGCGGAGAAGGACATCATCTACATCCTCACGGACGTCACCGCCCTCAACCTGCAGGAAGGGACCACCGGCACGGTCCAGGTGAAGCTCTCTCTCGCCCCGCAGGCCAATGTCACGGTGACGGCGTCGCTGAACAGCACCTCTTCGCCGGTCCTGCTGATTTCCGGCCAGACGCTTGCCTTCTCGCCGTCGAACTGGAATACCTATCAGCCGATCACGATCCGGGCCGGCTGGGACACCAACTTCGTGGACGACACGGTCACGCTTCACCTGGCCGCTCCGGGCTGCGAGCCCAAGGACGTGGCGCTCACCCAGCATGACTCCGACACCGAGCCGCAGCCGGACCGCGACGGCGACGGCGTGCCGGACGCCAAAGACAACTGTGCCGCGATCGCCAACGCGAACCAGGCGAACGCAGACGGCGACGCGTTCGGCGACGCCTGCGACGCATGCCCACAGGATGCGGCCAACGATGCCGACCAGGACGGCGTGTGCGGCGACCTCGATCAGTGCCCCGCGACGCCGACCGGCGAGCAGGTGAATGCCCAGGGCTGCGCGTGCAGCCAGCTCGATGACGACCAGGACGGCGTCAACAACTGTCTGGATGAATGCCCGAACACCGTGGCGGGCCAGACCGTCGACGTGAAAGGCTGTGCATGCAGCGACGGCGACGCCGACGGTGATGGCGTCAACGACTGCGACGACCAGTGCGCTAATACGCCCGCGGGAACGCTCGTCGACCCCGACGGATGCCCGGTGTCGGCGCTGACCGTGAGCGCGGGCAGCGACCAGACGATCCTGACCGGCCACAGCGCGACGCTCACGGCCACAGCGAGCGGCGGTCTTGCACCGTACACCTACGCCTGGACCGGACCGAACCTCGACTCGACCGATGCCAGCGTACAGATC
Source organism: Phycisphaerae bacterium (assembly GCA_018003015.1). Classification (NCBI taxonomy): domain Bacteria; kingdom Pseudomonadati; phylum Planctomycetota; class Phycisphaerae; species Phycisphaerae bacterium. The sequence continues at coordinate 65,765 of JAGNEZ010000014.1, forward strand.
TCGCCGCAGGCCGCGACCCTCTACACCGTCAAAGCGACCGACAGCGTCGGGCAGACGGCCACGGCGTCGGTCCTGGTGCAGGTGAACTCGATCGCCAAGGTGGTCATCAGCCGCTCGGTGGATGGCACGGTCACCACGGCGGCAACCGAGGGCTACAACCTCGGGCTGACCGCCCAGATCTGGGCGCCCTCGGCACCGAGCGGTTACGTGTTCGACCACTGGTCGGGCGACCTGTCGGGCAACGCGAACCCGGCGACGCTCCTGGTCGACGACGACAAGGCTGTCGTGGCCCACTTCGTCGCGTCGGGTTCCCCGGACAGCGGCAGAGTGGTGCCGGTGCTTTCTCCGTTCGGCTGCGGATCGGGGGCCCTTGGGGCGACGTCCTGCTCGCTGTTCGCCATGTTCATGTTCCTGGGCGGGCGCAGCCGTCGCGGCTGGATGCGTCGTTGGTAGCCGATTCGGCCGAAACGGCGGACTGACGCCCTCCAGCACGGTCACGGCTTCGGCCGTGCGGAGCTGGCCGCGGGGCTCGTCGGTGAGTAAGTCCCGTTTTTCCAGCGACTTGAGAATCGCCTCGCGGCATCTGTCGAGTTCGGCCAACTGCTCCTTCCGGTCGCGGATGGCGGTCAGTGCGGCTTCGCCCAGCGTACCGATGGCTTCGTTTCGATATCGGGAGATGAATGGCACGGTCGCACCTTCGCCGAGCAACCCGGCCGTTGCCCACCCGCCGCACACTGATGTCCACGTCCCCCGCGGTCTTGTCCAGGTGCTACTCGTTCATGAGGCCTTCCCTGTCCTCGCTTGACCGGTGCTGACAGACCGCGACTCTGAGGGGGGCATCCGGTTGAGGAAGCGAGGATCGGCCAAGTGCTCGCTTGGTAGCCTGACTCGTGTACAATGCCTGACTGCCTTCAGAAGGTCCGGGCCCTCGCGGCCATGCGTCCTTCGGGCGAGGATCACCAAGAACGCTGCGGTCGCGTGATGGCCGCACGAGGACAGTGTAAGGGACCGTATACCATGGGACAGACATGCCGTTACTTTACCGTTTTGCTGCTCGTGGGCCTGGCCGGAGCGTTCAGCTCTCTGGCCCGGGGAGCGGAGATTCCGCGGGCGGAGCATCCGCGGCCCGATTTCCAGCGCGATGCGTGGCTCAGTCTCAACGGCGAGTGGCAGTTCGAGATTGACCGGACGGCCGACGGCACGGCCCGCGGGTTGACGTCCGGCAAGGACCTGGCCTCGAAGATCATCGTACCCTTCTGCCCCGAGAGCAAGCTTTCGGGCATCGCCCACTACGATCACATGAAGCACGTCTGGTATCGCCGGATGTTCGAGGTACCGGCGGCCATGCGCGGCAAGCGGATCCTGCTGCACTTCGGCGCGGTCGACTACAAGGCCACCGTCTGGGTCAACGGCCAGGAAGTCGGCACTCATACCGGCGGCAGCGCCCCGTTCGCCTTCGAGATCACCAAGGTTTTGCGTGACGGAGCCAACGAGGTCGTCGTGTACGGCTTTGACGACACCGCCAGCGGCCGCCAGCCGACGGGCAAGCAGACCTTCACGGTCAGCGAAGGATGCCTGTACACGCGGACGACCGGCATCTGGCAGCCGGTGTGGCTGGAGGCGGTCGGATCGTCGTACGTCGAGAGCTTCTCCGTGGTGCCCGACCCCGATCGCTCGCGCGTTCTGATCGAGGCAAGCGTCAACGGCTCGGACCCCGATCTCAAGCTCACCGCGGAGGCGTTCGCTGGCACGGACAAGGCGGGCTCCGACTCCTGCCCGGTCTCGTGGCGGAATCATCGCCTGGTCATCGATCTGAACAAGAAGAACCTCTGGGAGCCGGGCAATCCGTTCCTTTACGATCTCAAGTTCACGCTGACCCGCGGCTCCGAGACGATCGACACCGTGTCCAGCTACTTCGGTCTTCGCAAGGTCACCATCGAGGGGCGGGCGATCCTGATCAACGGCAAGCGCGTCTTCCAGCGGCTGATCCTCGACCAGGGCTTCTATCCCGACGGTGTCTGGACCGCCCCGTCCGACGACGAGCTGCGTAAGGACATCGAGCGCTCGATGGCCGTCGGCTACAATGGCGCTCGACTGCACCAGAAGGTCTTCGAGCCGCGGTTCCTGTACTGGGCGGACAAGCTCGGTTACCTCGTGTGGGGTGAGTTTCCGAACTGGGGCTTCAACTACCGCCCGGAGAACTACTCCGCCTATCTGAATGAATGGACCGAGGTCCTGCTCCGCGACCGCAACCACGCGTCGATCATTGGCTGGTGCCCGTTCAACGAGACGCCGCGGGAGGCTGGCGAAATCCAGCAGATGATCTGGCGCGAGACCAAGGCCATCGATCCGACGCGGCCGATCCTGGAGACCAGTGGCTGGGCACACACCATTTCAAGCGCGGAGGTCCGCGACGCTCACGACTACAACCAGGATCCCAGGCCGTTCAAGCAGGCCTGGGACGGATTCTTTGCCCGGAGCGAAGAGGCCGCCAAGCCGGCGCGATACGGCGCGTCGCCGCACGATCTGGGGGTGCCGTTCATGGTCAGCGAGTTCGGCGGCACGTTCTGGGGTGAGAACAAGGAAGGCGGCTGGGGCTACGGAAGCGGGCCGAAGAGCCTGGACGAGTTCTACACGCGCTACCAGGGGCTGGTTAACGCCCTGCTGGACAATCCGAACATGTTCGGGTTCTGCTACACCCAGCTCACCGACGTGGAGCAGGAGCACAACGGGTTGTATTACTACGATCGCCGCCCGAAGTTCGACTTGAAGCGCATGCACGCAATCACGTCGCGCCAGGCCGCGTACGAGAAGACCGGTCCGACAGCCGGGTCACCAGGGGCAAAGGCCGAGCGGCCTTGGCAGGTGCTGGTCGGGGCCAGGCAGGACGGAGCCTTCAGCAAGCCGTATCGCTACACCACCGATGCTCCGGCTGCGGAGTGGACCGGTGGGCGTTTTGACGACAGTGCCTGGAAGACGGCGCCCGCACCCTTCGGCACGATCAACAACCCGAAGACGGAGTGGAAGACCAGCGACATCTGGCTGCGCCAGACGTTTGAATGGAACGGCGACACGCTCAACCAAGGGGCGCTGGTGGTGTTCTACGACGAGGACACGGACGTCTTCGTGAACGGCCAGAAGATCTGGAACCGCAGCGGATTCGTGACCTCGTACGAGATGTTTGACGTCACTGACGCGCTGAAGAGGGCGCTCAAGAAAGGCAAGAATACGCTCGCCGTACATACCCATCAGACCGGCGGCGGGCAGTACATCGACCTGGCGATCCTGGCTCAATAGCCGCCTCCCGAGGGTTTCCTGGCAACGGCCGGATCGCTCATGACGCTTGCACGATTGGCATGAACGGAGACCCTTGGAGGTTCTCGCATGGCGCCGGGGCCGCGCTGCGCTGCGATGGGCTTTTGTCTGACTACCACGGTGTTGATCGCCGTCGGCTGGACCACCCCCGCCCTGCAAGGGGAGTCGCCGTCGGTGGTTGTCCGGGCGGCGCCACGTCTGACCCTGCCGGGCATCGTGGTCGCCAAGGACGCTGACCCCAAATCGGACGGTGATGTGGACTGCAACAGTCCGGCCCACTGGGACGGCGACACCTTGTTCATGTTCTATTCAGTGGGCCACCCGTATCGCAGCAATGGGCCGAACATGGCGGGTCTGAGTCGCCCGTCGGTTAGAACCGCATACGACAACGAGCGCGCATGGCGCGAGGTCAAGCGGCAAGGCGAGCGTTGGATCGAGGCGACCTGGAAAGCTCCCGACGGGCGGTTGTATATGTGGTACCACAACGAACCGCACCCGATCTGCGGCAGTGCCACGCTCACCGCGCCGCGCATTGGCACTATGGTCTCGACCGACAACGGGCTCAACTGGAAGGACCTTGGCCTGATCCTCGAGGCCCCGGCCGACTCGCTCAACTGCGACACGGTCAACACCTACTTCGCCGGAGGCAACGGCGACTTCTCGGTGATCCCCGGCGCAGGAGACGAGTACCTCTACTTCTTCATCAGCACCTACAACAAGGATGTGGCCGAGCAGGGCGTGGCGGTTGCACGCATGAAGGCCTCTGATCGCGACGATCCGAGGGGCAAAGTGTTCAAGTGGCACCATGGGCAATGGAGCGAACCGGGGCTTGGCGGGCACGTGAGCCCGATCTATCGCGTCACCGCGGACTGGCACAAGAGCGCTGTTGACGCGTTTTGGGGGCCGTCGATTCACTGGAATACGCACCTTGACCAGTGGGTCATCCTCCTCAACCGGGCTGTCAACAAGGACTGGGGCCAGGAGGGCATTTACGTCAGTCTGAACCCGGATCTGGCCAAGCCCGGCGACTGGAGCAAGCCGCTCAAGATCCTCGACGCGAAGGAGCTGGAGAAATCCAAGTGGTATCCTCAGGTCGTCGGCATCGACGCATCGAGGAAGGAGACCGACAAGCTTGCCGGCCGGGTGGCCCGTCTTTTCGTCGCCGGCCAGTCCAAATGGGAGATCGTGTTCCTCAAGCCTGGCGAGAGGTAGTCTCGGCAGGCGCTCGTGTTCGTGCCTCTGACGGAGCCCGGCGAATTGGCGGGCAGGCTACGGATTCCTGTTCTTGGAGAAGCGCTCGTGGACGCAGAACTCAGCATCCGGAAGGCTCTCACCCATCAGCAGGTCATCTACGCCGGCATCGCCTCCGGTATTCTTCTCTTTGCGGTCGTGGCGGTGGTCATCGGCAACCGCGTGCCGGTCCAGACGGAGCTGTCCCGTTTCCTAGTTCCCGGACTGGCCCTGCTCACGCTGATCGCCGGCGTCGCCGCCGTCGTGCTGCGCGGGGTCATCATCGACCGGGCCAGGCAACGAGTCCTGGAATTGCCCGACGACGTGGATCCGATTCCCACGGTCGCCGTCTACTGGCAGCGATCCTCGCTGACGACCGCATTGGCGGCCGACCTGGTCGGCACGTTGGCCTGCGCCGTCTACCTCGTGACCAAGGCCCCGGCCGCGTTGGCTTTGGCCGGCCTGGCGATCGCGCTTGTTTTTGCCCGATTCCCCTCGCGAGCCCGGCTGAACAGTTTCCTCATCGAGGCCGGCGTTCGCTGACATTCTCACCCAGGAGTACTGTAATGCCTGACATCAAAGGACTGCTGGATCACGCCGGACCCTGGCTGCCGTTGATCATCTTCTGTCTGCGGATCGTGGACGTTTCCATCGGCACCGTGCGGACGATCTGCGTGGTCCGTGGCTGGCGGATGCTGGCCACCAGCCTCGGCTTCGTGGAAGTGAGCATCTGGCTGGTGGCGGTCTCGAGCGCCATCACCCGGCTCGATCGTCCGATCAACATCATCGCCTACGCGGGCGGCTTTGCCATGGGCAACAACGTAGGCATGTGGCTCGAAACCAAGCTCGCCCTGGGTCATCAGATCGTGCGGCTCATCTCCGCCCAGTTCTACCATGACATCGCCGAGCGGCTGCGTGGCCTGGGCTACCGGGTCACTGAAATCGAAGGCCAGGGCCGCGGCGGCCCGGTGGGCGTCTGCTTCATCGCCGCCCCGCGCCGCCAGGTAGCCGACGTCATTCACAGCGCCAGCGAGGTCGACCCCAACGTGTTCGTGACCGTCGAGGACACTCGCGATCCACACCTTCGCGCGTACCGAAATCCGAGCCGCGGCACCGGCTGGCGGTTCGGGCGAAAGCGGAAGTGAGCGGCGGCGGCGGATGAGCGGTTTCTCGCTTCGGGCCGGATAGGAAGCAGGCGACCCGTTTTCGACGGATGTTGGAGGAACCTGACCATGACCCGGACAGCCATCCGCGGACTGTGGCTCTCACTGTCTGCCGTTGCGGCGACGGCGGCCATAGGCACCGCCTGGTATTTGTATGGGCAGAACGCAACGCCACCACCCGCGAAGGAAGAACCCCGACCGCTGGAGCGGCCGGCCCTGGCCATTCAGAAAATGTCCTTGTGCATGGGACCCCAGCTGTCTTTCGATGCACCTCAACGTCGAGGAGATGACTACGCCCGGGCCATGGTTGACCACCAGGGGCAGGCCTGGGTCTTCCTGGCTCAATCGATGTCCTTCCAGTTCAGCAGAAGCGTATCGCCGACGGGCTCCATCCTCCTTTGGCAATGGCGTGATATGCCCGTCAAGCTCCGGCAGGTGTCAATCGTGACCGACACCGCCCTCTGACACGAGCGCTGAGATCACCAGGTTGCCAGTGACGGCCGCCGACGCTGCGGCTTTCGGGTTACCCTGCCGAGTGGGCCGCGGCCGCCATCCGCCGGGCCTTGTGGACCGCCTCCAGTCGCTCTTCCTTGGTCAACTCGAAGAGGTGGCGATAGAGCTGCTCATCGGCCGCGGTCATCTCCACCTTCCGCCGGGACATGGCGATCCTGGCGGTCTTGAGCAGGGCGGTCAGGCCGAAGCCCTTGCCGATCACGCCGTTCAGCAGCCAGGCGAAGGAGGGGATGCTCTTGGGCAGCGGCTCGCCCATGGCCACGCAGATGGCCATCGTCCCGACCACGGTGCCGGTGTTCAGGAGCGTGCCGATGCTGGTCTTGACGTGGTCGGCGATGAACGCGCCCACCTTGGTGGAGCCGGTGTCGATGGTCTGCTTGCCCATCTTGATGCTCACCGTGGTGTAGTCGTTCTTGAGATCGCTGTTGGTGGTCAGGGCCCCGAGATTGACCCATTCGCCGACGTAGGCGTGGCCCAGGAAGCCGTCGTGGTACTTGTTGGAGTAGCCGTGGATGATGCTCTCCTCGACCTCCCCGCCCACCCGGCACATGGTGCCGATGCTGCAACCCTCGCGGACCTTGGCACCCAGGAGAATGCTTCTGGGTCCAACATAGCACGGCCCTTCGATCCGGGTGTACGGATGGACTTCGACTCCGGCATCGAGAGTGACTGGCCCGTGCTGGGTGTCGATGCAGACGAAGGGATGGATCTCGGCGCCGGGGCCGACGTAGACCTGGTCCTTGGGACCGTACACGACGGACGATTCGTGCATCTTGCCCTCGATCCCCGAGCGACCGGCGGCCTTGAAGTCGGCGGTGGTCTGCTGCGGGTTGGCCAGCATGACATCCCAGATGTAGCCGAACCAGGGCCCCTGGAACTCGACTCGGGGGCTCTTGAAGGCTGCCTTGACCAGTCCGGCGTAATCGGTGACGCCGCTCACCTCATCGGTGGTCCGCCAGGCTGCCAGCTGCTCGCCTTTCCACACCGCGACGCGATCCTTGGGGGGTGTCCACCCGTGGCCGCAGACCCGGGCGTTGACGAACAACGTCTCCTCGCCGCGGCAGCCGGCGAGGCGGTTGACCGCGACCGTGGCGTAGCGCTGAGCCACGGTGGCCGCCAGGTAGTCGCGGACCAGTAAGACATCCGCCTGTTTTCCGACAGCCCGCTCGATCTTGGCGGCCAGGGACATGGCCCCGGTCCTCAATTCGAACACGCCTCGGGTGTAGGCCAAGGGCAGGAAATGATCGACCTGGTTATCCTCGAAGATCACGCACTTCATAAGATATCCTCCACCTCGCACCTTCATGCAACGAACAGATGGCTCGTGGGAAATGACAGATGGCCATACTTATACGGGCATCGGTGTTCCCACGCAACCACCCGCCCTTGTCGGCTTGAATGGCGCTCGTTACTATCCGAGCCATCGTTCCCATTTCAGGATCATGGCATGGCGGCCCCCGGGCCGTCGGAGAACACGAAGAGGAGAGCACGTAAGATGGAAGTGATCATTACCGAGAGTTACGAAGCGATGAGCGCCCAAGCCGCCAAGATGATCGCCCAGCAGATCCTGCACAAGCCGAGCTCGGTTCTGGGGCTGGCCACGGGCTCGACCCCGGTCGGCACCTACAAGGAGATGATCCGGATGCACAAGGAGCAGGGTCTGGACTTCTCCAAGGTGGTCACCTTCAACCTCGATGAATACGTGGGCCTGCCACCCTCGCACAACCAGAGCTACCGCTACTTCATGGATCACAACCTGTTCCACCACATCAACGTGCCCACGGGCAACATCCACGTGCCCTACGGCCACGCCGAGTCGGTGCTGGATTTCTGCGCCTGGTACGAGTCCGAAATCAAGCGCTACGGGGGAATCGATATCCAGATTCTGGGGATCGGCGGCGACGGCCACATTGCCTTCAACGAGCCGGGGAGTTCGCTCGGTTCGCGGACCCGGCTCAAGACGCTGACCCAGGAGACGATCACCGACAACGCCCGGTTCTTCGCGAACATGGACGAGGTTCCGCGGTTCGCCATCACCATGGGCGTGGGGACGATTCTCGAAGCCCGCAAGATCATCATGCTCGCCAACGGATCCAAGAAGGCCAAGATCGTCGCCGAGGCCATCGAGGGACCGGTCAGCTCGCAGGTCTCCGCCAGCGCCCTGCAACTGCATCGGGACGTGGTGGTGATTCTGGACAAGGAAGCCGCCTCGAAGCTCAAACGTGCCGACTACTACAAGTGGGTCTACGATCAGAAAGCCAAGCTGATGCCCGCCCTGATCGGCAAGGCAACCTAAGGCGAGCCCGCCTTCCACCGGAAGTGCTGGTAGCGACGCTTGTTACATGCCCTCGCACTGGTCGCCGCGACGACCGGTGGAGGGCATGTTCGTTTCGCTTCCATGTACCCTTTTTTCGACCCAGCGTGACCGTGGGCGCTCTACAATAGATGTACAAGACTGGGCGTCACGACCGGGCGATGTTCTCCGGGACACTGGGGTACCCCGTTCCGCACGTCAACGAAACAGAAGGAGTGGGTGATGATGTCACGGTCATTCTCCACAACTCGGTGCAGGGGAGACAGGTCTTCGGCGAAGCAGAACAGACGTAGCCCGGCACAGTTGGCATCCAGGTTGTCCGTGCTCGCGGTTGCGATGGTCTCATCCATCGGAGGAGCCCCCAGCCACGCCCAGGGCATCCTGGATACGTTCGGACAGGGTAACGCGTTTGACGTGACGCGTACCTATCTGATTGTGGATCGTCCAGCTTTCGCCTACCAGGCCCTCGCCATGCGGTTCCAGTCAGCCGTCGACCAGCAATTCACCAAAGCGGTCGTGGCCACCTCGGCCTGGCCATACACTGACGGGTATACGGGATCCATGATTGCGATGTTGATCGAGGGCAACGATAGCGCGCCCGGCAATTCGATCCTGGAGCAATTCAGCTTCGGCAGCCCCTACGGCCCGACGGTGATCACCTTCACCTCGGTGAGCCGGCCGAGCCTAACCGCGGGTGGCATCTACTGGTTTGCGATACTGCCCGACGTTTCGGCGTGGCCATGGCAGACATATGCCGGCTGGCACCTTTCCTCGAGTGTCGTCACCGCCCCGAGCAACCTGGCTGCCATACACAGCCGCGGCGGTCCCTGGGCTGCAATGGGCACGCCTCAAGGCACTCCCGTACAAGCACCGGCACTGCGAATCGAGGCGATCATCGTTGTGGCTGCTGATGCGGATTCGGATGGCGATGTCGATCAGCAAGACTTGGAGCGACTCAGCGTCTGCACCTCGGGTCCCGCCATGCCTCACAGTGACACGCCAGAGTGCCAGCAAACCGATTTCGACGGCGATGGCGACGTGGACCAGAGTGACTTTGGCATTCTCCAACGATGCTGGAGTGGGGCAAACCGGTCGCCGGACCCGAATTGCGCGAAGTGAACGCGGGCGGCAACGTGATTCTGAAGGCCAACGTCATCGCCAGAGAGGCACGTTCGTCTCACTCCGCCGCCGAGATCGCCACTTCCTGCCAACCCTCCATGCCGAAGCGGACGTCGCGTTCGACGAACTCCCAGACGACCAGGCGTTTGCCGGCCAGCATGGCCGGCTTGCGGGCCAGTTCCTGGCGAACGAGGGTCGAGGCCCCGCCGTCGCTGACGATGGAGGTGACCGGCCGGCCGAGTTCGCGGGCCAGGTGGGCGATGAAGCCGGCTGAGCCGGGCTCGTCGCGCTCGTAAATGCGCAGAAAGCTGTCGCCCAAGACGAGAATGCTCGACGCCGGGTCGTCGCGATAGGGCTGGCCGTCCGGTTGGATCACCTGCTCGCAGCGCACCGCCTCCGCCTCGAAGAGGGCCTCGATCGGGGGGCATTTCAGCATGCGCAGCACGTCGCCCGGCCGCCGGACGGTGATCGGATGCACGGCGTAGTCGACTGACTTGTCCGGCGCCTGGCGGAGCGTGCGGATCCTTCGAGCCACGGCCTCGGCCGCCAGACGAGCGCCGGCGGCCGTCCAGTGCGTGTCACGCTCCAGATACCAGGCTTCCGCGTCTGTCGACCGCGGGTTGGATCTCGCCTCGGCGAAAACCGGGAAGAGATCCATCGTTTCGACACCGGCGGCGGCCAGATCGGCCAGCAGCCTGCGGGTGGGCTCATGAACGCGACTGTCGGCGGGTTGTGCTCGCCGGGTCAGTTGGTCCGGATAGACCGACGGCTTGCCGGGAACGGGCACGACCAGCAGGTGAATCCCTCGCCGGGCCAACTGATCGCGGAACGACACGATTGCCTCGACGGCCGGTCCGCGCCCGGTGCGGGCGGCGGCGTGGTCGGGGCAGCGCTCGGTCAAGTATCGGGCGTCCGGCCGGTAGAACCACCAGCCATCCCGGCCGACCAGAGCCAGCTCACCGACGTCGCCGAACGCCCGGTATCGCAGGTACTGGGTCCGCGGACGCAGTTCCTGGGCGATGAGGGCCTGCTCCTTGAGGTCGTTCTCGAACGCTTTCAGGGTTTTCTCGGTCGGCCACTGGCGGAACAGATCCAGGATCTGCGGCATCTCGCCGTGGCGCAGCTCGCTGATCGCCTGGAACGGCCCCTCGAAGGCGATGATGGCCAGGAACCCGAGTACCATCAGGTAGTGTTGTCCGCGTCCGGAGGTCACGTTGCCTGTGCTCCTAGAACTGGAAGTACAAGAAGGGGTTGAACGCCTGGCTGAACATGGTGGCCAGGCCCACAGCGAACAACACGATCAAGCCGGCCGCCCGAAGCCAGGTCAGCTTGTTCACCCAGTCCATCGCCTGGATCGGCCCGAAGGCGAGCACGGCGCACAGGGCGATCTCCAGGAGCCGGCCGGGGTTGTACAGATCGCCGGCCAGCAGGATCGATCGCCCGACGAAGCCGCCGGTCCCGAACATGGCCCCCAGGTACCGTACCGCATCGGCAAGCGTGTCGGCCCGGAACAGCACCCAGGAGATGAGTACCAGCACGAAGGTCAGGCTGACGCGCAGGGGCCGCGGGAAGGCCGCATAGGCGCTTTTCTTGCCGAGCATGCGTTCGAAGGCCAGGAAGCCGCCGTGGAACGCGCCCCAGGCGACGAACGTCCAGTTCGCCCCGTGCCACAGCCCGCCCAGAAGCATGACCACCGTCAGATTGAAGTAGTTGCGCCGGGCACTTACCCGGTTGCCGCCCAGGGGGATATAGAGGTAGTCGCGCAGGAAGGTCGAGAGCGAGATATGCCAGCGGCGCCAGAACTCGGTGATGCTCTCCGAGCGATAGGGTGCATCGAAGTTGCGGGGGAACTCGAAGCCGATCATCCGGCCCAGGCCGATGGCCATGTCCGAGTAGCCGGAGAAGTCGAAGTAGATCTGCATCGCGTAGGCGATGACGCCGAGCCACGCATCGACCACCCCGGGCGATTCGGCGGCGAAGGCGGCGTCGGCCATGGGGGCGATGGCGTTGGCCAGCAGGACCTTCTTGGCGAATCCGAGGACGAACAGGGCAGTACCGGCCGAGAACTTGTCGAGCGTATGGGCGCGCTGCACCAGCTGGCCGGCGATGACGTTGTAGCGCAGGATCGGACCGGCCACGAGCTGCGGGAACAAGGCGATGAAACAGGCGAAGTCGCGGAACGACCGGACCGGGGGGGCCACGCCCCGGTAGACGTCCACCGTGTAGCTGATGTTGTGGAAGATGTAGAAGGAGATGCCGATCGGGAGGGCGATCCGCCAGACGGGTATCGAGCCGGCTCCGAATGTCGCCAGGAGCCGGTTCAGGTTCTCCTCGGCGAAGGTGAAGTACTTGAAGAAACCCAGCAGGCTGAGACTCGCTGCCACGGAAATCGCCAGGGCGACGGTGGCCTTGCGCCGATCCGGACCCGCGGCCGCGATCGCCCGCCCGCAGAGGTAGTTGACCACCGTCGCGAAGAGCATGAGCAGCACGAACCGCGGGTCCCACCACCCGTAAAATACGTAGCTGGCCGAGAGCAGGAGCAGATTGCGCTGGAACGGCAACGCGTAGTAGGTCAGCAGGACGAGGGGCAGGAAGTAGAAGATGAACACATGCGAGGTGAAGACCATCGTGTCCTACCTGACCACCCGATTGGTCCACACCGCCCAGTAGATTGGCCCGCTTGACTCTTGGTGGTACTTGTTGATCATCGGCCCCATGTAGTAGTCGTCCAGCGGCACTTCGAGGGCCAGCCGGTGTACTTCGCCGGCCTTGAATCGCTTGAGCGTGCCGCCGATGTCCTTGGCCTTCGGGTCGGCCGCTTCAGACCGCGGCTTGAGCGGGTTATACTGAGCGACCAGGAGGGTCTCGCCCTCGGCCTTGCCGCGATGGGTCTCGAGGATCTTGTACTTCAGCACGTACACGTAGTCGTAGAGGTTGTTGGGCGGGAACTCGCCGCGGATCTCGACCAGTTGTGCGGTGACCTCGACGCTGCCCCTGGTGGTGACATTGGGATCGGCCCCCGGGTCCGTCTTCTGCCCACATGACGCCCAGCAGGCCAGAGAGGCCAAGCCCATCGCCAGGTATACCGCCTGCCGGGCGATCTGCGGTTGTACCGGATGGTGATTCACTTGGTCGCCCCCGTTTCCGTGTTGACCCAATACGGTTCCCAGCCGACCGGCAGGATCAGCACCGGTCCGTCCTTGGTGTTCGGATGGATCTGACGAAGGGCCTTGCTCTCGCCGCGGATGGTGGGAGCGTCGGCCAGGCGCATCAGACCGATCGGGGCGCCGTTCTTCTCCGGCCCCGAGCCGTCCTCCGCCCCGAGCGTGAACAACACGTACTTGCTGTCCGGCGAGACTGCCCCGCCGTAAATGTGCCGCCCGTCCTCGCCGAAGACCAGGCCGCGGTGACTGCCGTCACCGTCTGCCATCCACAGCTGCGTCCACCCGTAGCCGCCCTGGTTGCCCGGCCGGTGCGAGAAGATGATCCGCTTCGAATCCGGGAACCAGTCGGGCGTGCAGTTCTGGAACTTGTTGACCGGGTTGACGTCCCCCTTCTCGATGTTCATCCGCACCACGGTCCACTGCTCGCTCTGATGGTTGGCCACGCCGCAGAACCATTTGCCATCCGGCGACCAGAAGATCTGCTGGTAAACGCCCTTGCGCGGCATATGGCGGACGACCTTGTGCGTGGCGATGTCGACGATCTGGATACCCTTGAGCGTCAGGCAGGCCACCTGCTTACCGTCCGGCGACCAGGAGGCCCAGGGGAAGTCTCCGTCCGCGCCGATCACCTCCGGCTTGGAGCCGTCGGCCTCCGCGATCACCAGCCCGCCCTGAAAACCCCAGTTGTCGTGGTCGATGGTGGTCTTCTTGGGCAGGCGGCGGTAGAGCAGCTTCTTCCCGTCCGGGCTGAATCGCGGGGCGGCCTCGTTGAACTCCGGGGTATTCGTCAGGTTGCGCACCTCGGAGCCGTCCGGCCGCATGACGAAGAGGTCCCAGTCGCCCTGCGGACTCCGCGCCCCGTAGACAATCCAGCCCTTGTCGTGGACTTCCTTGGCCAAAACGACGGCACGTGGATCGTGCCTGCCCTCCTCGCCCAGCGTTGCAGGGCCCAGAGCGAGAACGCACAACAGCATCCAAGGACGTCTCGACACCGCACCCTCCATGCCCAGGCTCCCTCGCGCAATTCTCGATCGAAGACGTTAGTGGATCTTACCGCCCTATCCGGTCGGCGCCAAATGGTCCCGGGCCGTGATGACAGAAGAGGTATGGAGAGGGTTAAGCCCCAAGCGATGAAGTCGTGCTATCGAGACTCGACCGTGATCGGTGCTGGAGCGGCGAGGGTGTCGCTCAGGTATTCGTACGCCGTGACATCACCCTGCAGGCCGGCTCGGAAGAAGGCGGTCAGCAGCCCGGCGACCAGCTTTCGCGATGCCGCCGGATCCGGCCCCTCGACGCAAACCGAGCAGATCAGCCCGCAGCCGGGCCTCGAGGCGTCGAGCACGTCCTGGTGCCCCATCTCCAGGGCCACGACGTGCCAGGCGGGCGAGGCGCTGGCCGCATAGAACTGCACGTGGTTATCGCCGTCCGGGGCACAGGGGATGCCGAGCCTGCCCTCGGCCTGCGAGGAAAGGGCCGCGCCGATGACCAGGCTTGGGAATGGGAAGCCGAAGGACTCTGAGGCCACGCGCGGCTCATGGAGAAAGGGCAAGGCGCCGTTGTCCACCGGATCGACACCGGCCACCGCTCGTGCCCAGGTCGGATCCTGCCTGAGCAGTGACCAGACCACTCGCCCGCCCCGCGAGTGACCCGCCAGCCCCATGTGGCGCGTGTCGGCAACCACCCCGGCGACGGCACTCAAGTGACCGGTCAGCCAGTCGAGCACCGCCACGAGAGCGGCCACTTCCTCGGCGGTCGTGGGCGTGCCGAAGGGCAGTCCCGGTCCGGGGTACATCTGCGGCGCGACCACCACGAACCCGTGACCGGCCAGATGGCCCAGGATCTCGCGGTAGTAGCTTCGTGCGAGCAGGTATCCGTGGTCAAACACGATCACCGGATACCGGCCGGCCTCGACCGGAGCATGAATCTGCAACGGCTTGGACGGTCCCGACCAGCACGGCCGGATATCGATCTTGCGAACGGCCAGGTCGCCCGCCTCGTACGGGTCGCCCGATCCCACGTGGAGAGGTCGATCGCCGCTACCCGAGTCGAAGGACGAGGCAAACGGCTCGGTGCAGGCCCGTTGCGGCGCGCAGCGCGGGGAGGCAACCAGGAACAAGGCGATCATCGGCAACAAGACGCGCACGGGAATGATCTCCGGGCCTACCGCCGTCCAGGCAACAAAGGACTATAGGTCATCGCCCCCCCTCGCGACAAGCCCGCCGCCCGGCGGCCGATGCGATCACGCGGCCTGTCTCTCCATCACCCGCTGCAGATCCCGGCAGGCGAGGCGTCGAGAAGCCGCACCACATCCTCGGTGGCCATTTCGACCATCACGCCGCGTCGCCCGCCGTTGACGACGATCCGTTCCAGAGCCAACAGCGTTTCTTCGATGACCACCGGCAGCTTGCGGCGCATCGCGAACGGGGAGATGCCCCCGACCTGATAGCCGGTGATCTTCTCGGCCTCGTCGTGATCGGCCAGCCGGGCCTCCTTCTCGCCGATGGCCGCAGCCATCAGTCGGGTGTCAAACCGCTGGTCGCCCGGCACGATGGCGACCCAGAAGTGCCGGTTGGCGGCCTGCACGATCAGCGTCTTGCAGACCATTTCCAGCGGCCGCCCCACCGCCTCGGCGGCCAGATCCGCGCCCACCTCGGTGAATACGTACTCAAGCACCTCGAACGGAATGCCCTGGGCACGAAGCCACTTGACCGCGTTGGTGTCGGACATGGCGACCATTGTATCCAGGATTCCGTGCCCGCACCCGCACCACCGGGGCACGCGAGCCGCCGCTGGCGGGCGCACCGAACCTGCAGGCCGAGAATCCGGGTCCGTTTTTGCCCCAACTCACATGGCTCGTTATCATGGGGTCACAACCCGACCGGCGATAGACCGGCGATCTCAACCGTTGGCTCGACACTCTCAAGAAAGAGGGGTCCGATGAACGCGACAGGCAGTTACGATTTTGCCGCTATTGAGGCCAAATGGCAGCGATACTGGCTCGATCACAAGACTTTCCGGACCGTCGGCCCGACCGATCCGGGTTTTGACGCCGCCAAGCCCAAGTTCTACGTGCTGGACATGTTCCCGTATCCCAGCGGCGTCGGCCTGCACGTCGGGCATCCCTTGGGTTACATCGCCACCGACATCTACGCCCGGTTCCTGCGGATGCGCGGCTACAACGTGCTCCATCCCATGGGCTACGACGCCTTCGGCCTGCCTGCCGAGCAGTACGCGGTCGAGCACGGCGTGCCGCCCCGCCAAACCACCGAGCGAAACATCGCCAATATGCGGTCGCAGATGCAGCGGCTCGGGCTTGGCTACGACTGGGACCGTGAAATCGCCACCACCGACGTCGCCTACTACAAGTGGACTCAATGGATCTTCCTCCAGCTCTACAACAGTTGGTACGATCCCGCGGTCGACGCCGCCCGCCCGATCAGCGAGTTGGTCCACAAGCTCGAACAGGACCTGTTGCGGGTCCGCTACGACGGCCAGGTCTGCGAACCTAGCGGACGGGGAGCCGAATCCGTCCTCGGTGCTGAGCCGGGCATGCGCTCGTGGGGCGAATTGAGTCCGCAGGAGCGGCAGGCCGTCCTCGACGAGTACCGGCTGGCCTACCTCGACGAGATCCCGGTCAACTGGTGCCCGGCACTGGGCACCGTACTGGCCAACGAGGAGGTGACCAACGACGGCCGCAGCGAACGCGGCAACCACCCCGTCTTCCGCCGGCCGCTGCGCCAGTGGATGCTGCGAATCACCGCCTACGCCGACCGGCTGGAGAACGATCTTGACTTGGTCGACTGGCCGGAGCCGATCAAGCTCATGCAGCAGAACTGGATCGGGCGGAGTGAAGGCGCCGAGGTCGATTTCCAGGTCACCGACCACGAAGAAGTCATTCGGGTCTACACCACTCGGCCAGACACCCTCTTCGGGGCCACCTACATGGTTCTGGCCCCTGAACACGAGCTGGTCAATCTGGTCACGTCCGACGCTCAGCGGGCGGCCGTCCAGCAATACGTTCAGGAAGCCCGCCACAAGACCGACCTCGACCGTACCGCGGACACCAAGGAGAAAACCGGCGTCTTTACCGGCGGATATGCGGTCAATCCGGTCAATGGCAACAAGATCCCGATCTGGATCGCGGATTATGTCATGATGGGCTACGGAACCGGGGCAATCATGGCCGTTCCCGCCCACGATACCCGCGACTTCGAGTTCGCGACCAAGTTCGACCTGCCCATCGTCCGGGTGGTGCAGCCGCCGGCCGGCGAGGACTGGCGCGGTTTCACCGGCGACGGCGTGGCGGTCAACTCCGGCCCGTTCGACGGGCTGAGCACGCCCCAATTCAAGCAGAGAATCGTCGAGTGGCTGGAGGCCGACGAGCTCGGCCAAGGCGCGGTCAACTACAAACTCCGCGACTGGCTGTTCAGCCGCCAGCGCTACTGGGGCGAGCCGTTCCCCATCGTCCACGACGTCAAGACCGGCGAGGTCTTCCCGCTCGACGAGAGCGAGCTCCCAGTCGAACTGCCGAGCATCGAGGACTACCGTCCGCAGGTCTCCGACGATCCCGACGCCCTGCCCGTCCCGCCGCTCGGCCGTGCCGCCGACTGGGTCCATGTCCGCGGATACGTCACCCCGGAAGGTAACGTCAAGATGCTCAAGCCCGGCCAGACCCCACCGCCCGGACTCGTTGAACGCCAGTTCCGGCGCGAGCTCAACACCATGCCCCAGTGGGCCGGCTCCTGCTGGTACTACCTGCGCTACCAAGACAACCACAATGATCAGGCCATGGTCGATTCCGTGGTCGAAAACTACTGGATGGCCCCGGCCAGCCGTCCGGGTGCACCGGCCGGCGGCGGCATCGATCTCTACGTCGGTGGGGCCGAGCACGCCGTGCTCCACCTGCTCTACTCGCGATTCTGGCACAAGGTCCTGTTCGACCTCGGCCACGTGAGCTCGCCCGAACCGTTCGGCCGGCTGTTCAACCAGGGGTACATTCAGGCCCACGCCTTCCAGGACCAGCGGGGAATCTACGTTGATGTCAACGATGCCGAAGGGAAGGTCGAAGACAAGGAGGTCAAGTACGTCCGCAAGTCCACGGGCGAACCCCTCACGCGCAGTCTCGGCAAGATGGGCAAGAGCCTCAAGAACGCGGTCGCGCCCGACGACATCTGCCACGAGTACGGCACCGACACATTGCGAACCTACGAGATGTACATGGGCCCGCTCGAAGCCAGCAAACCCTGGAGCACGCGGGATATCATCGGCATGAGTCGGTTCCTGCATTCTCTCTGGCGGCGGTTCGTGGCCGAGGACGGCACGCTCAAGGTCGACGACACTCCGGCCGAGGACGCCATCCGCCGCCTGCTGCACAAGACCATCAAGAAGGTCACCGCCGACCTGGAAGGCCTGCGTTTCAACACCGCGATCGCCGCATTGATCGAGTTGAACAACGCCTTCAAGGGCGACCGCCTGCCGCGCGAGGTGGCCGAGCCGCTGGTCAAGCTGCTCTCGCCCATCGCCCCGCACATGTGCGAGGAGCTGTGGCAGATGCTCAAGGGCGACAAGTGGCAGCGGTCGCTGGCGTTCGAGTCATGGCCAGCCTTCGACGAAGCTCTGTGTGTCGACCCCGAGGTCGAGATCGTCGTCCAGATTTGTGGCAAGGTCCGCTCGCGGATCATGCTGCCGCCGTTGGCCGACGAGGAGCGAATGAAGCGCGCCGCTCTGGCCGACAGCAAGATCGCCGGCGAACTGACCGGCAAGACCGTCCGCAAGGTGATCTGTATCCCCGGCCGGTTGGTCAACATTGTGGCAAACTGATGCCCCCGGTCGCGGTGAACCGCGACGAGGAATTGAGAATGGAGAACTGAGAATGGAGAAAGGACACTCTCGATCGAGTGTCCTCAGGTCAGCCCTGTAGCATTGAGCAATGACTCTTCTGTTCGGCTCCCCCAAGCTGACCACTGATCGCCGACCGCTACTTCCGATGCCCCTCGAAGTTGAAGCCAAGCTGAAGGTCGATGACCACGCCGTGGTGCGCGAGCGGCTGCGGGCCCTTGGAGCCTCGTACCAGGGTCAGGTCACCGAGACCAATCGGATCTTTGACAGCGCCGACCGCACGCTCCTGGCCGGCGGGCGCGGGCTGCGCGTGCGAAGCAGCGTGACCGCCGATGGGCGAACGCTGGGCACCCTGACCTACAAGGGCCCGCTGCAGCCAGGCGACCTCAAGAGCCGCGAGGAGATTGAGACCAAGTTGGAGGATCCCCAGTCAACAGCGGCCATTCTGACCGCGCTGGGCTTTGTCGAGGTCGTCCGCTTCGAGAAGCGCCGCGAAAGCTGGCACCTCGGCGACTGCCACATCGAGCTGGACGAAGTCCCGCACCTGGGCTGCTACGTCGAGATCGAAGGCTCCGACGAACCGACCATCCGCCGCGTTCAGGCCGACCTCGGCCTCGCCCACCTCACTCACATCCCATCCAGCTACATCGCCCTCCTGGCCAAGCACTGCCGGGCTCACGACCTGCCCACCCTGCCGATCACCTTCCCCAACCAGGACATCTGCCCCTGGACTGGTTCATGAAGGTTTCAACGAAGGGAGATGAATCACACGGCCCGGAGACGTCGTGCACGTTGTCGTGTGGCACAAGGGCGCGGCCACGGCGGGCTGGGACCGTCCCAGACCCGGCAGTGCGGACAGCAACCGGCGCCGGGCTGGACTCCAACCGTGAGCTCGATGATACTGACTTGCTCTTCCTTCGTGGGTTCGTGTCAGGGCCCAGCCCGAGAAGGCGGCCCTGACCAGTGGAGCGATTGACCAACCAGGAGACCCGGAGCATGCAAAACGGAAGAACCGGCCTTACGCGGCGCGAATTGGTGGGCGGCACGGCGGCGGCTCTGGCGGGGATCAGCATCGTTCCCCGTCATGTGCTCGCGGGCGGCGATCAGACGGCACCCAGCGAGAAGCTGAACATCGCGGCCATTGGAGCGGGCGGACAGGCCGTGTGGGACCTCGACAACCTGTCCGGTGAGAACATCGTCGCCCTCTGCGACGCCGACCTGCGGACCTGCAAGGATACGTTCAAGAAGTACCCCAAGGCCAAGCAGTATCGCGATTTCCGCAAAATGCTCGCCGAACTGGACAAGGAAATCGACGCAGTCCTGGTCGCCACTCCCGATCATACCCACGCGGTGGCCGCCATGGCCGCCGTGAAGCGCGGCAAGCACGTGTACTGCGAGAAGCCGCTGGCCCACTCGGTGTGGGAAGTTCGCCAGCTCATGACAGCCGCCCGGGAGCACAAGGTCGTCACCCAGCTCGGCAACCAGGGCCACTCGTTCGATACTATCCGTCAGTTCTGCGAGTGGATCTGGGACGGTGCCATCGGCAAGGTACACACCATCCACGCCGCATGCGACGCGTTCCCGGCGGCCTACTCCAAGATCGGCCGGCTCGACAGCCTCAAGAAGAGACACGAAATCCCGGCCGAGCTGGACTGGGATCTATGGCTGGGTCCGGCCGCCGACCGGCCCTACCACCCCGCCTATCTACCCTTCGAGTGGCGGGGCTGGTCGCCCTTCGGCACCGGCGTGCTGGGCGATTGGGTCTGCCACGTCCTCGATCCGGTGTTCTGGGCCCTGGACCTGGGCGCGCCCCGCACCATCCAAGTCGACAAGGCGGTGGACTACGATGTGGAGAAGCACGCCCTGACCTTCCCCAAGGGAATCGTGGTCCGCTACGACTTCGCGGCCAGCGACAAACACGGTCCGATCACGCTCTACTGGCACGGCGGTTCGGAGCGCATCCCCCGTCCCGAAGGCATGGACAAGGGCGTCAACCCCCCGGGCACCGGCGCGGTGGTCTTGGGCGACAAGGGGGGAATCACCTACGGCTCGCACGGCGCCGGCGGCCTGCAGATCTATCCGCAGGACAAGATGAAAGCCTATAAGCAGCCACCACAGAAACTGCCACGCGTCAAGGGCCACCACCAGGATTGGCTGGATGCCATTCGCAAAGGCACCAAAGCCGGCTCCGACTGGTCTTACGGCGGGCCACTCACCGAGCTCGGGTTGCTGGGCGTGATCGGGCTGCATTTCCCAGGCCAGGAACTCAAATGGGACGGTCCCGCCATGCGCTTCACCAACAACGACGAAGCCACGAGGATGCTGACGCCCAAGTACCGCGAAGGCTGGAAGCTCTGAATCCGCTCGGACGAGCACGCCCTCGATCCGCCGCCGGAGCGGCACGGACGAGTCACGGACAGGGCCGATCACCCGCTGATGGATCGCACGGGCAGATCCCGAACGGCAACCAGAAAGGAGACCTCATGGACGATGCACGCATTGCCCAGTTCCGCAAGATGACCGAGGCCGACCCGACCAACGAGTTGGGGCATTTCAGCCTGGGGCAGGCCCTTCTGGAAGCCAAGCAGTACAAGGAGGCAGCCGCTTGCTTCGAGCGAGTCATCGAGCTGAACGCCCAGAACTCGAAGGCCTATCACTTGCTGGCCCTGGCCCAGAATGCGGCCGGCGAGCGGAGCAAGGCCCTGGGTACCGCCCGGCTCGGGTTCGATATCGCCCACAGCCGGGGCGACATCCGACCGCGCGACGGGCTTGCCGCCCTGATGCGCATGCTCGGCGAAGAGCCTCCCGAGGTGGATGATCCCATGAGAGCGAAACCCGGACCGGCCATCAAGATCGGCGAGGGCCAGATCACCTGCCGGCATTGCGGCGCGGCCAAGGCCCCGATGGCCGAGCGGCCGTTCAAGGGCGAGTTGGGCGAGAGGGTCCTGGCTTCGATCTGCCCCGACTGCTGGCGGGAGTGGGTCTTCATGGGTACCAAGGTCATCAACGAACTTCGCTTGGATTTCGCCAACCCCCAGCACGGCAAGGTCTACGATCAGCACATGCGCGAGTTCCTCGGCCTCGAGTGAGCCGGGATGACAGGGGGTGCCGCACCCGCTAGGATGGCAGGCTCAGGAAGGAGTCTGTGATGTCCACCGAGAAATACGGCGCGCCCGCCCCCATGGTGCTGGCGATGATCATCTGCGACGCGATTCACCAGGACCCTGCCACCAAGAAGAGCACTATCCTGGGAACGTTCTCCACCATCAACGCCCGGCAGTTCCCGGCCATCCACCGTCAACTCGCCGTACACGTCGCGATGAGCAACGGGCACGGCAAGACCCGCATTCGCCTCACCCTGGTCGGGCCGGACGAGAGTCAGCCGCCACTCTTCTCCCGGGAAGGTGTGATCGAGTTCTCCGATCCCCGCATGGTCGCCGAAATCAACTTCGCCCTGGTCAATATCACCTTCCCCGCGCCGGGCGAATATCGCCTCCAAATCCTGGGTAACGACGAACTGCTGATGGAACGTCGGCTTTACGTGATCGGCCTGCCACCGTCGATATCGCCCGGCGGGCATTCGCCTGAACAACAGAGTTGAGGCCGACGCCACCCGGTCCGCCAAGCCACATCAGCCCGCTGCCGCCACAAACTCCTGATAGATCTGATTCACCCGCAAGCCGTCGATGAGCCCCTTCAGGGCCGCCACCCGGTAGCGGATCCGGATCGCCTTGCCCGCCGGGAGCGTCCAACCTTTCTCGCCCACCCACTGAAAGGGCGTCGGGGACATGAAGCCGTAATCGCGGGTGAACCACCTGGCGTCCGGCCAGGGATTGTCCGGATGATGCATGAGCACGATGGACTCCGGCACGCCCAGACGCGTGGCCTCGAATCCGCACCACGGGGCGGCTTGACCGAAGGTGGCCTTCTCCCCCACCCGGCCATGAGCGTCGATCAGCTTGCCGCCCCCAAGCGGAGCCATGTCACGGGCGGCCCGAACCGAAAAGAAAGAGTGGTTCGTGTTGGCGATGCGCACGTCGGTCCGAGCGGTGAGCGTGATGTCCGCGTCGATCAGATGAACGTCCGGGCCGGGCGCCACAATGCTGAACCTGCGGGCGTCCTCCAGAATCGGTTCCTTGTCCGGCTGCCGCCAGTCGCAAGAGTCGACAATCGCGATCCGCGTGCCCTTGGCCTGCTCGAGCTTTGGTCCGCGCGAGATAATCTGGCCGCGCTCAAGCCCATCTTGCCAGTAGTTGCCGCCATTGACCCGGTCGCAACCCAGGTACAATGAACGATGGTGCGGCCATGGCTCACCCGTCTCGTCGGTCAGCGGCAGCCCGGAGGCGGGGCCGATCACGGGATAGAAATAGGGGTACTTCTGGGCGGTGTCCGCCCGGTAGCAGGTGAAGACCCGATCGCCCAAGCGGACCCAGATCTTCCGGGCATAGAGATAGGAACCCAACTCCTGCTGTGCTGGACGCGCGGGCGCGACCGTCGGGGCAGCCGCCTGGACCGAGCCCGACGCGAGCGTCCCGGCGGCGACGGCGCCGGCCATTTGCTTTAGAACGGTACGCCGATCCACCACCTTGAACGATGACACGACAGGCCTCCTTCCAGCCACTGTGGGATGACCTCACCGAGGTCGCCCCTGCACCCTCGCCCTGCGCAGGGCCGTACACCTCTCCCACTCAGGGACGCGGATAGGTTTACCGCGGCGTCAATCGGCCGGCAAGATGACCTGATAATCGACCCGGATTCCGCCGGTGACCGTATTGTCCACCTCGAAGGTGTAAACCACGGTCGAGCCACTGGTGAAGTGCGTACCCAGCTCCAGGGTCTGGTTACCAAAGTTGTTGAGGACCACCTTCTGGGCGGTCGAGTCCGTGGTGAGCTTGTCGGTGAAGGTGATCCCGGTCCCCAGATCCTCATCCGGGCTGGCCCCGAGTTCGCTGAGCCTGTTCAGCATGTCGTAGCCGCCGAGACTGAGCACACGGGCGGTCTCGAAGGTCACCAGCGAGCTGGTGCTGTTGCGCTCCAGCCGTTGCGTGGTGTGGTCGGCGTCGGCAAAGAACTGATCGTACTCCGGCGTGCGGACGTGGTTCAGCGGATCGTAGATGCCGTAGGTGAAGACCGCGAAGAACGGGGTGTTGTTGATGAATCCGACATTCACCGTGCCTCGGGTGCCCGGCGAGGAACCGCCCAGCGAGACCACGTTGTTCAGCCACACGTTGGTCGGCGTGTAGCCGTACGGGATGCAGCCCAGCATGGCCGTGACGCAAGACCCCAGCAGCCAGCTCCGGCCCGATGCGATACCCCAGGCGGTCGTGTATTTCATGACGTTCACTGCTCCGGAGTTCATTAGACACCCTCAGCGGCAGGTGTCAACCGTAGGGGATGCATCGGCCGGAAAGGAGGTCCTTCTTGAGTAGGGGCGGCGCATAATTGAAGGTTTCAACAAGGTTTGTGACACATAGCGACGAGGTACGCCCTTCCCGAGCGCCCCAGGTCCTCTGCCCCTTGCCGGCAACCATCTGCCGACGGATAGCCCGCATTTCCCCTACCCGGATGTGTCCCGGCCAATCAGATGGCGAGGACATGGCGATCATTCCCAGCGGCTGGTCTGCTGGTCGGGGTAAACCGACGTAGGGAACAGCTCATTCCACCGGACTTGTACCACGGCACCCTCAGACGGATTTCCGTCGACCGACTGACTCCTTGGGGGGAGGGAGCTGCCGGTCGTGGTCCGCCGACCAAGCCGGCCTTGGAGACACGTACCCTGGCCGGGGCCCGACGTGAGCCTCGCGAACCGTCCTTGACGTCGTGGTCGGAGCAAGGCTCGGAGCATCCTGAGACCTCCCATCAACTTCTTTCTGAGATCGCCTCCCGTCTCAAACAGAGATGCCCGCCCTTCGCCGCAGACCGCACCCGGCCAACCGCCGCACCCGTGCAACCGGCGTACGGTTTGCCGCCGGGATACGCACGGTCATATGCCCAGCGGAGCCGACCCCGCGCCGCGAGATGAACGACGGATTCGCTCGATCCCGAGAACCGGACCTCGGCCACTCGAGAATGAACCGGACGGCGGCAACCGGTCCATCACCGCACGAGCTACGTTGACCGGATCACCGCACGCCGAGGGTCATCCTCTTCCTTGGCAACTTCCAATCCGGTATTCTGCTCCGTGGAGGATGACTTGTCGTCCGGAATCCGCGACATCCCGAGCCTCTACTTTTCCCCCTTACGCTTCTATCAGCCATTCGACCTGGCCACGTCCTACGGCGGACCACTGGCGTTGCTGGTCGTGCTGCTGGCGGCGGCTGGATACACGGTCGTCTTCTCCGGGCTGATCGGGCGATCAGTGGACATTTCCACTGAAAAGGGCCTTGCACTGATCGAGCGGACTTCCGTCGGCGAGGTCAAGCGGGATGAATTGGACGATCGGCTTCGCACCGCGCGGGAAGCCGCGGTGTTCTGGAAGGTCCTGGCCAGCGGGGCGTCCGTTCTTCAGGGACCCGTCGAAACGCTCGGCCGGATCTTCCTCGGAGCCACGGTGGCGTTCGTGGCCGTCGCCCTGTCCGGGCGGAAACCTGCCTACCACGGCCTGGTTTCGATCCTGACCTTTGCCTCTTACGTCGAAGTCCTGCGGCAGGCGGTCGTCGTGCCGCTGATGATCAGCCTCCACTCGGTCGAGGTGGAGACATCGCTGGCGGTGCTGTTGCGCGGGCGTCCGGAAGCTTCGGCATGGCTCTACGCCGGCCTGCAGGCGGTGGATCCGTTCAGCCTCTGGTTCTACGCCCTGGCCGCCATCGGGATCAGTCGATCCGGCCAGCTCTCCACCCGAGGAGCGGTGTTTCTGTCTATCCTGTTGTGGGCGGGCGCGGCCGGCCTGCGAACCGGAACCGTGTGGCTGATGGACTCACTGGGGGGCGAAGTCACGATTTGAGATCGCCGCCATGAAGAAGATGATCCTGCTTGTCGCCGCGGTTCTGATCGTGATCGTGCTGGTCTATGCGAACCACCGGCTTCAAGGTTCGCCGCGGAAGCTGAACTGGAGTTTCGCGCCGCCGGCGGCGCTGCAGGTCGAGGCTCAGAAACCCACTCGTCGGCCTATCACTCACGTCGTCACGGCACCAGGCACGATCCAGCCCGTTGTCGAGGTCGAGATCAGCTCGCAGGTGGTTGGGCGGGTCCTGAAGCTTCCAGTCAAGGAGGGCGAGGCAGTCAAGAAGGGAGACCTGCTCGCAAAGCTGGATGCCGCGGACTATGAGGCCCGCGTCCGCTCCGCCGAGGCCCGAGTGCAGCGGCTCAAGGCGGCCATCCGCCAGGTCAGCGCGGACCTGGAAAAGGCGGATCGCGACGACAAACGCTACAAGAACCTGATCGCGAGCGACGCGGCCAGCATCGACGAGCGGGAGAACGTGGCGACGATCCTGAGCCGCCTCCAGGCAGCCCGCGACATGGCCCAGCAGGAGAGCATCGAGGCCCAAGGAGCCCTCGATGCCGCCCAGGAGGACCTCAGACGAACGTCCATCATCTCGCCGATCGACGGAGTCGTCGCCCAGATCTTGGCGGAGGAGGGCGAAGTCCTCATCCCGGGCACGATGAATCTGCCCGGCGCCGTGTTCATGGTCATCAGCGACATGGCCCGCATGGAGGTCAAGACGCAGATCGACGAGTCGGACGTGGTTCGGGTCAGGCCGGGTCAGCGAGCCTGGATCTACCTGACCACCGACGACCGCACGGCCATTCCCGGCGTCGTTCAGCGGGTGACGCCCAAGGGTGTCAAACAGGTCGAGGTCACCACCTTCGAGACACGGATCCTGGTCGAGTCAGCCGATCCCCGTGTCCGGTCGGGAATGACGGCCAGCGTCGAGATCGAGGTGCGTCGGCACGAAAACGCCCTGGCGGTGCCGATCCAGGCCGTTCGGCACCGGAAGCGAAAGGACCTGCCCGCCGAGGCGGTGAAAGAGGGGGCGACCGAAGTCTCGACCACGTCATCGGCGGCGAGGCCCGCGACCGTGCCGGCCGCACTGGGCCGGACTCGGCGGAGTCGCGAGCCGGAGGCCGAGTACCTCAAGGTGGTCTTCGTGATCAAGGATGGCAAGGCCCAGGCTCGTCTGGTTCAGACGGACATCAGTGACGAGAGCCACGTCGAGATCACTTCGGGCCTGGGGAGCGACGACCAGGTCATCATCGGCCCGTATCGCGTTCTGGATGTGCTGAAGCACGGGCAGGCGGTAGAGGCAACGGGGGCGACAGCGACCCGCCCGGCCGGGTCGTGAAGGCATGAGCGAGCAGGTGCGGGAACGCACCCGCGCGCCAGGATGAGCGTAAGGGAAGTGGCCGAGCCAACCATCAAGTCGGTCAATGATCCGGCAAGCGGAAAAGCCGCGCCCGAACCGCCGATGATCGAAATCGAGAAACTGACCAAGGTCTACCGCGTCGGGGTCGAGGAGATCCACGCCCTGGCAGGAATCAGCCTGACCATTTGCCGCAACGAGTACGTCGCCATCATGGGACCGAGCGGCTCGGGCAAGAGCACGCTGATGAACATCCTGGGCTGCCTGGACATTCCCGGAGGCGGCGTCTATCGGCTCAACGGGCACGATGTCAGCCGCGTGTCACAGTCGGCTCTGGCCCGGATTCGCGGTGAACAGATCGGCTTCGTCTTCCAGACATTCGAACTGTTGCCTCGGGCCACCGCCCTCAAAAACGTCCAGCTGCCCCTCGTCTACGGCGGATCTCGGCATCGGCGGCAGTTGGCGACCGAAGCGCTCCGGCGCGTGGGCCTGGCCGACCGGCTGGCCCACCGTCCTAACGAGCTTTCGGGCGGGCAGCGGCAACGCGTGGCCATCGCCCGGGCCCTGGTGCGGCACCCGGCCATCCTCCTGGCGGACGAGCCGACGGGAAACCTCGACACCGCCACCGGCAACGAAATCATGGCCCTCTTCGACGCGCTGCACGCCACCGGGCAGACCATCATCATCGTGACCCACGAAGCCGAGGTGGCCGCCCGGTGTCAGCGGGTCATCCGGCTGAGGGACGGGTACGTGGAATCGGATACCCCGAATGAAGCTGCTGGCCAACATCGTGACAGGGCTTGAACAGCTCTGGATGAACAAGATGCGATCCGTGCTGACCGTGCTCGGCATCATCATCGCGGTCAGTTCGGTCATTACCGTGGTCGCGGTCATCCAGGGTTTCTCATCCTACGTGACCAATTTCCTGCAGGGGCTGGGCACGAACGCGATGTGGGTCTGGCCCCAGCGCCCCCCGGGCGACGCGGGGCAAGCGTTGGGCCGCATCGAAATGACCCCTGAGGACCTGGAGGCCGTGGAGCGCCGCTGTCCGGCGATCGCCACCCTGGCCCCGCTGATCGAGCGCCGAACCACGCTCATCTACCGCGACGTCAAGCTGGAGACGTCGCTCGTCGCCACCACCGACAAGTTCAACCTGATCCGTGGCTTTGACGTCGAGGTGGGGCGATGCTTCGGGCCGGTGGACATCGAATCACGCCGACAGGTGTGCGTGGTCGGACGCGAAGTGCTCCGCAAACTGCAGATGGACACGGATCTCATGGGCCGCTACGTCCAGGTCGCGGGTCAGCGTTTCCAGGTCGTCGGCATCCTGAAGTCGAAAGGCTCGTTCTTCGGCGAGAGCCAGGATAATCTTGTCCTGGTGCCCTTCACCACCGGACTGAAGCTGTTTCCCACCGCCCGGCGGCTGTTGGCCTTCATGGTCCGCGCCCAGGCCCCGGAACTCGTGCCCGAGGCGAAAGCCCAGATCACCAGCACCCTCCGCCACCGGCATGAACTTGCCCCGGACCAGCCGAACGATTTCGGGATCGAGACGCAGGACGAGATCCTCAAGGAGTTCAACAAGATCAGCTTGATTGCCACCAGCGCCCTGGCCGGCGTCGTGGGAATCTCGCTTCTTGTTGGAGGTATCGGGATTATGAACGTCATGCTGGTGTCGGTGACCGAGCGAACCCGGGAAATCGGCCTGCGCAAGGCGGTCGGCGCCCGCCGGCGGGATATCCTCGCCCAGTTCATGACCGAGGCTGTGCTGCTCAGTTGTCTGGGCGGGGGAATCGGCCTGGCCATCGGCTACGGCGCCTGCTACCTGGCGTCGCTGCACCCGCAGATGATCAGCGTGATCATCCCGTGGTGGGCGGTCGGGCTGGGCTTCGGCTTCTCCGCGGGAGTGGGCGTGCTGTTCGGCATTGTTCCGGCCTTCAAGGCGGCCATCCTGCATCCCATCGAGGCCCTGCGCCACGAATGACACGATACCCCCGGTCCCCGGTCCCCAGCCAGGAACGCGATTCGGCGTGTCAGGAGACCGCTTGCCCACTCTTGACGAAAGCGAGCGATTGGTCAACCAACTCGGCCAGCTCGGGCATGTCATAGGCACCGGAGATTGCCACGGTATGGGCATCGAGCCGGCCCGAAGGCAAGCCGGTGGTCTCGGCCAGCAGAACGATCGGCAGGGATGGGCTCATCTTCCGCACCCCGGCCAAACAACCGGATCCCTCATCGCCGGGAAGCGATGCATCCAGGATCACCAGTTGAACGCCCTCGGACGCAGCCCCCAGCCGTTCCTCGACCGCGGCCATGTTCTCGGCCTGCCGCGTCCGATACCCCGCCGACTCGAGGAATGTCGCCGCCAAACCGCGCAGAAGCGGGTCCCTCACGGCCACCAGGACCGATTCCCCATGGCCGCGGGGAACCTCGCGGTTCGGCCCCTCACCCTCGCCGTCGACGCCCGCTTCCCGGCAGGGCAGGAGAATGGTGAACGTGGTACCCGTGCCGACGGTTGAGTGAACATCGATTCTCCCGCCGTGATCGTGGACGATGCCGTGGACGATCGACAATCCCAGCCCCGTGCCCTTCCCCCGGGGCTTGGTCGAAAAGAACGGGTCGAAGATGTGGGGCAGGATGTCCTGGGGGATTCCCACACCCGTGTCAGTTACGGACAACTCGGCGTATGGCACGCCTGACGGCGTCGTCTCCGTTCCGTCGTCCACATCGGAGGCGGCTTTGAGCTTGGCACAAATGCGGAGCCGGCCGCCTTCCGGCATGGCATCGCGGGCGTTCAGGGCCAGGTTGAGCAGGACCTGCTGCAGTTGAGCCCGGTCGGCGTGAAGCCGGATCGGATCGTCGCTCGCGCAGCTGACCTCGAGCGTGATCACCTTGGGCAGGGTGTGCTCGAGCAACAACTGCGTTTCCTTCAGGACCTCCCGTAAGTCAAGGGTGGTTTTCTCCGTGGGAAGGTCGCGCCCGAACGTCTGCAGCGAGCGGGCGACCGTGGCTCCTTGGGCGACCGCCTGAGAGATGATCTGGATCGGGTGGGAGCCCGATTCCGGGTCCGTCCGACGATCCTGGAGCAGTTCCATCGCGGAGCGGACCACCGTCAGGCAGTTGCCGAACTCGTGGGCCGCGCCGAGCGCGAGTTCTCCCAGGGCGTTCAGCTTGTCAATCTGCCGGAGGCGTCTCTCCAGGCGAGTCCGCTCGGCCTCCGCCTCCTTTCGCTCGGTAATGTCCACCGTGGCGCCGGTCACGTATCGCAGCGTGCCGGACTCGTCGAAAAACGGCCTGCCTTGATCACGCAACCAGCGGATGGTTCCGTCCGGACGCACGATGCGAAACTCCGCCAGATAGGGACCCCGCTTCCGGCACGCGGCCAGGAACGCTTCTTTCACCTCGTGGCGGTCCTCGTCATGAACGCGATCGAAGAAGTCCCGTACATTTCGGACTGACTCCACCGGATCAAGCCCCAGAATCCGGTTGAGGCCGGCATCCCTCGTTTCCTGGTCCTTCAGGACATCCCAACGCCAAGTTCCCATGTTGGCCGCCGACAGCGCCGCCCGCAACCGTTCCTCACTTGCCTGCAGAGCTTCCTGAGCCCGCCGGCGCTCCTGAATCTCGGCCTCAAGCTCGGCGGTGCGCTTCCGCACCAGATCCTCGAGGCCCGCCCGGTAGAGGGCCAGCTCGGTCTCCGCCTTGTGGCGCTGGAGGACGTTCTGGACCGTCGCCGGAAGAACCTTGAGGTAGTACCCGTCCGGGTCCTTGATCAGATAGTCCGCCGCCCCCAGCTTCATCGCCTCGACGGCCGTCTCTTCACTGCCCGTTCCGGTAATCACAATGAACGGCACGCCCCGGCAACTCGGCAGAAGCTCAAGACAGGTGCCGTCCCCCAGGGCATAGTCGGAGACGACGAGATCGAAGCGCTCGGACGCCAAGTGTGTCCGGGCACCTTGAGCCGACTCAGCGACGGTGCACTCGTAAGGGAGCGACCGGCTCCTCACAAACCGCTCGAACGCCATGCGGTCAACCAGGTCGTCCTCAATGTACAGAATCCGAATCGGTTGGCCGTTCACCGGTTCCCTCCTATTCGGGCAGTTCGCTGAGCGTCCAGTACAGATCGATGGTCCGCACCACTTCAACGAATTGGCGGTAGTCAACCGGCTTCACCATGTAGCCTGCCACGCTGAGGTTGAAGCTCTCGACCCGATCCTGTTCCTCGCGGGAAGACGTCAACACAATGACGGGTATCCCTCTCAACGTGGTGTCCGCCTTGACCGCGCGCAGGAACTCCACGCCATTCATTCGGGGCATATTGAGGTCCAGCAGAATAATACCCGGGCGATCCTGGGCGGGGTCCCTCAAAAACGCGATGGCTTCCTCGCCGTTGCCGACGATGTCCAGGCGATTGGTGACATGAATCTCCTTGAGGGCTCGCTGGATGGTCATCTGATCGACTTCGTCATCCTCCACCAGAAGAATCGGCTTCGTGCTTCGCATGTCAGCGACTCCACCGCTAGAGAGACAATGTGAGTCAAAAGATACGCCCTGGTCCGATGCCGGACCCCAACTCGGCCGTTCCAGCATAACCTTCGGCAATCTGCTTGACCAGACCCAGCCCGATGCCCGTGCCCTCCTGATGCTCCCCGGGTACCAGGGTCTGGAAGATCCCGAAAAGCCTCTCGTGATAACTGGGATCGGTCCCGGGGCCATTATCGGTCACCCACAAGCCCCGACGGGCGACCGGTCCGCGGGAGTCGCTCCTCGTCCCGCAGCACATCCGATGGTTCGGCCGAGGAATTCCTCCAGCCGACAGCCGACGGCCTCGCGCCAGCATTCACGCGAAGCCCGAGAGGCCCGTCTGCCACATGCGGAGCCGAATTGACCGCGGCAATGCACAGGCCCGGGGCTGCTTTGACCCGGCCAGGCATGGGGCCTTGAGGGACAGTGTGGTCCGTGTTGGAGTCGATTTCAGGCCGGCGCTGGAGTCGCGGTCCGACATGCGTTGACAACCAGGCGGAGCAGGCGGCGATCAAGGTGCAAAACGCGGCCCACGTACCAACGCAGCTTCAACCGGCGCGTGTGGCGGGCAAGGTAGTTCATGCCGACGTGTTCAGGATCAAGGCTGAGCCCCCTGCGAACGAACTCCCCTGCTTCCGCCCAGCGGCCCAGTTCCATCTGCGCCAGGGCCAGCTTGTACATGACCATCACGTTCGCGGGATCGTGGCGCAAGGCCCGCCGACAGTAGCGAACGCCTTTCTCAAGGTCGTCCGCGAGGAACCGGCAGACCGCCAGGTTGTGCAGGGCGGCCACGACGTCCGGCCGGACCCCAAGGGCCTTGCGATAGAAACCCTCGGCATCACCCAGCCGCCGAGCCTTCAGGTGGCAGTTGCCCATGGCGACCAGGGCCACGGTATCCCGCGGGTCCTGCTCAATCGCCGCTTTGAGGTGCTCGACCGCTCCGGCAATGTTCGCCCGACAGTACTCGGCTTCGCCGAGATAAGTGCGCAGGCCGGGGTAGTCCGGCTCGACGGCCAGGACGAACTCAAAACGCTCGACCGCGGATGCATGCCGGCCGTTGCGAAGCTCGATCAGACCGAGCATGACGTTGCCCCGGGTGTGATCGGGCTCCAGGTCGAGCAAGTACGAGAACTTGGCCGCCGCGGCCTCCAGGTTGCCCATTTCGATCATCAGGTCACCCAGGTCGGCCAGAAGATCGCAGTTGCCGGGGTCGGCCCGAAGGGCTTCAAGATAGGCTTCACGGGCCTTGGCCCGGTCGCCCTGCAGGCGATGCACCTGGGCAATCCGGCGTTGGACATTCGGGTAGTCAGGCGCAATGTCGAGCACGCGCTGCCAACAGAACAGGGCACGGTCAAACTGCCCCCGGCAGGCAAGCGACTCCGCCAGATGATGGAAGCAGTGCGGGCAATCGGGCTCCAGCTGCTGGGCAACGTAGAACATCTCCTCGGCCTTCTCGTGATCGCCGATGCGGGTATACGCCGCGATCTGGTTGCAGTAGGCCGGCTCATAGTCAACCCGGCGAGCGGCCAGACCCTCGAACAGGCGTACCGCGTCCTTGTGACGACCGACACGTATCAAGTCCATCCCCAGGAACGTGGCGACCTCGGCGGATTCATCATCCATCGAGAGAGCGGTTTCGTAGGCTTCGACCGCTTCTTCATATCGCTCGAGCTCATCGAGAATGTTGCCACGCTGAATGTGCCAGTGGACGTCGTGCGGGTTGATCGCGATGGCGGCGTTGAGTTCGGCCAGGGCCTGCTGCCACTGGCGCGATTCGCTGAGCTGCATCGCTCGCTCGGCCCGTGTTTCAGCATCCAACCAGTCGTTCATGGCAAAAGCATCCCGCCGGCACCGTTTCTGTGGCGTCCCCCCAGAAGCGCGGGGTCCCGTGGACCTGCTATCGCTATCGGCCAGGGTGCGAGGCGGTTCGCGTAAAAAGCGAGCCGGGTGAGGAGGGCCGGAAAGGTCCGAAAACATGATCGCGGAAGGTTACTTTGCCCCGATCCGGTAGTGGTGATCGAAGGCTTCACTGAACGAGAACACGTGCTCGAAGTCCTCGATGCGATCGGTGGGCTGTTTCTGGAGCCAGCCGTTCTCCACCAGGGCGAAAACGATGACCCCGATGTCCTCGGTGCAGGTGATGTTCCAGCGGGTCAGAACGTTGCGGGCCATCAGACCCCATCGTTCCAGGGCAATCTCCCGAATCGCCTCGCAAAGCTGCTGCCCGGTGACGTGACGGTTCACCCGCTGCAGCCCGCCAAGACTCTTCACCGCCCGGGCAATGTCAGGGGGAAGATCACCCGCCTGGGCGCGATCGGACAGTTCGTCCGGTCCGATCCCCTCGCGTGCCATCCACTGGGCCAGCGCGGCCTGTTCCTGGGAGAGCGGACCGTGGACTCGATCCGAGGCCAGACCGATACACTCCTGAACGAACAAGAAGGCGTCGACGGAATACCGTCCCACCTCGCGAACGATCTGCTCCAGTGACTTAGACGGTTTGTGGGACATCGAAGACCATTTGACCCTGCGACCGGCATCGCGGTCAAGAGCCCCCGCCAGACGGTGCCGAACCGGGTGGGCCTGAATGGCGATCCCGTCCTCGTCCCCGCCGACGACGCCGGGAACGCCCTTGACGACGTCCGCCCTCCGAAGTCTCACTCGGCCGCGACGACCCGCCCTCGCCTCGCGCAGCCCCGGGCCCGGCGCCGTCTGGGGGTAAGGCGGGTTCCTGAGCCCCATCTACCGGCAGAGCCCGCACGCCCCGGGGAGGTTCCGCTTGCGTCTCCGGCAGGCCCTTGGCCGAAGGCTCGTCTGGCTCGCCCGGCTCGTCGGTGAGCTCCTCCTGCCTTGGCGGAGCCTGGGGGCGAGCGGGCGCCGAGCCTTGCTCGCGAGGCTTGACCGGCGCCTGACCACCCCCCCCCGCGAGAGGGGCCAGTCGCTCGGTGATATCCTCATTCTGGACGACGAAGACCCGGTCATCATCGCCCAGGATCTTGACCAGTTGGGTAAGCACCTGCCGGTCGATGACTTTGCCCGTCCCCTCCTTGGTGACGACCCGGGCACCCACGCGGGGCAACTTCTTGACCAGGCCTTCGTAAGTCTCGTGCTCGTAACGCAGGCAACACTTGAGCCGCCCGCAGCGACCGCTCACCTTGGACGGGTCCAGCGTCGCCTTCTGCAACTTGGCCATCTGCATGCCAATCGGGCGGAGCGTCTTCAGGAAGTTGCGGCAGCAGCACTCGCGGCCACAGGTTTCATAGTCGGCCAGCAACCGGGCCTCATCGCGGGCTCCAACTTGTCGCATCTCGATGCGAGTCTGGAACTCGGCAGCCAGCCGCCGAACGAGTTCCCGGAAGTCCACCCGGTCCTCGGACATGAAGTAGAAAACGACCCGCTCGCCGCCGAAGATGTGCTCGCAGTCGACGATCTTCATCTGCAAACCAAGCTCAGAGGCGATCGCTCGGCAAGAAACCAGCTTGGCCTTGCAGCCCTCCTCGATGTGACGCAGCTCGGCCAGATCGGCCTCTGTCGCGGGGCGGAGAATCCGACCGTTCTTGATCTGGTAAAACTCCTCCCCGCTGGCCTGGGCATATGCCCGCATCTGGTCACGAGGCACCGATTGCCTGCAGCCGAAGCAAGTCCGAGGAACCTGCTGACCGACCTCGATGCCGCGTTCAGTGAGAATGATCACCTTCCCGCCACACATCACGGACATGTCCGGCGGGTGGGAGAACTCGCCAATGTAGTTCATCCGACCGTAACGCACCGCGGTGACGGGAAATAGCTTCTCGCCCGTCTTGCCGCATCGTTCATAGGCCGTGGCGGAACCACCGCAAGGGAACATCACCGGGTACTCCTCGCACCGAAGCTCAGTATAACCGGCGGTGGGCGGTTTGGACAATCAGGCAGGACGGCCCATGATCACCCGGCGCTGCGGCGGCTCAGAACCAGCGAGCGGCCCTCGACGATGGCCGCCAGGCGAATGAAGAGCCCTTCCAGAACCAGTTCGAACGCCGCGTTCCGCCCTGCGTTGGCGTCCGCCTCGGCGATCTGGGCGAGACACTTCCGAATCATGCCCGCACTCATGGCCGTGCCCAGATACTCCACCACGTCCATCTGGTCGCTGTTGATCCAACTCGCCCTCATCCCCAAATTCCGGCGAAGCCCATCAAGGTAGAAGTCGGCCAGGACCGAAAGCAGAACCTGCACACTCGCCCGAGTGGCGACGGAATCGGTGATCTCGGGATCACGCTGGGCGGCGCACCTGGCCAGCTCCTTGGCATCGGCAAGGAACGGGGCAGCCAGGGCGTGAGCCGAGAAACCCGCCGGCCTGGCCGCAAGGGTGACCAGCTGGTGGCCCCACTTCAACTTCATCGCATGGATGCCGTCATCGAATTGTACTAGGGCTTGACCGATGCTGCCTCCCGAACGACGAGCAAGGTAGCTGGTCACTTCCTCGGTGGCGTCCGGGCGGAGTGATCGCAGCTGGCTGGCAACGAAGTCGATCGGGAGAAGGCCGAAGCTGACCTGCTGACACCGCGACCGGGTGGTCGGGAGCATGCGGTCCACGGCCGTTGCCAGCAGGATGAGGTACGTGTCCGACGGCGGTTCCTCGAGCGTTTTCAGCAGGGCGTTCTGCGCCTGATCACTGAGCCGTTCGGCCTCGCGGACGATGAACACCTTGGCCCGGCCTTGCCTGGGCCGCAAGCCAACCCGGTCAATCACGAAGTGCCGGATGACATCGATGGAGAGATCCTGAGCCTTCCTCCTGCGAACCTCGGCATCCGGGTGTTGGTGGCTCAGCTGGCGGTAGATGCGGTGGAGATCCGGGTGGGTGCCGGCGGTGGTGAGGATGCAATCTTCGCATCGGCCGCAAGCGTCCCAGCCGTGGCCATCGGGCAGAGCTCCGGCGATGGGCTCGGGCAGGGCTCGGCCAATACGCGCCCCGCACAGCAGCAGACGGGCAAGGCGTTCGGCCAGCAGCTCGCGGCCTACGCCTTCCGCCCCGGCGAACAGGTACGCGTGGGGCATGCGCCCGCTGGCCAGTGAACGCTGGATCACGCGGTGGGCTCGATCCTGGTGCTGGACGTCAAAAATCGACACGCTCGATGGTCTCCATCACCTGGCGGTGAACGTCACTTTGCGCCCCGGAACCGTCGATGACCACAACCTTGCCGGGGTATTCCGGCGGCAGTTCCAGAAACAACTTGCGCACCTTGCGGTGGAACGCGATCGGCCGGATCTCCATGGCGTCCGGCTCAATGTCGGCCAGAAGCAGACCCTGGTTCGCGTCCGTTCGCCGCCGCGGAGCCCCCGAAGGATTGCGGCCGGTGCGGCGAAAACCCTCCTCGACCGGAATGTCCACCACGACGGTCAGGTGCGGCCAGGTATCGCCGACGGCGAAGCTCCCCAGCTTGATGATCCGCTGAATGTCGTAGCCGGCCGCCCCCTGGTAGGCACACGTCGCGGAAATGAACCGGTCGCAGAGGACGATCTTGCCCGCCTTGAGGGCAGGCTCGATCACCTCGCCGACAAGCTGGGCCCGCGACGCCATGAACAGCATCGTCTCGCAACGGACGTCCATCAGCGACAGGTCATGGCGGAGCAGGATCGCCCGGATCCGGTCGCCGATCTCACTGCCACCGGGGTCCTTGCCCAGCACGACCTCAGCACCCTGCCGGCGCAGCTCTTCGGCCAGTAGCCGCAATTGCGTCCCCTTGCCGGAGCCGTCCGGTCCGTCGAATACAATGAACTTGCCCGCCAGTTTCTCTTTCAGCGTCAAGAGTGACTCCCCGAGCTCGGTCCCTGGTCTGCGATTCACCTGTCCAGGGGAGCAGTCTACGACACCGGAGCGAGACGAACAAATCCGCGGACCGACCAGTGACCCCGGCCGCGGCTCCCTCGCCAGCGGTCAGCGGACTTGCCACTCCAACTTCGAGGGGTTTCTCCAGACTCGACAGAGCGGTCGATCGGACCTGGTGAATCCAGCCGGCGCAGGACTCTCCTCCGTGCCGTAAACCGTGCCGCCCTTCGAATCGGTGAAGGCGAACAGCAGCACGGTCGTGGCCGGCGGGTCCTTGGCGTCGGCGGGCAAAGCATGAAAACACGCTTTCAAGCCGTCGGCAGGCTTGGCCTTCGCATCCCCGACGGTCAGCCGGCAACCGGCTTCGGGAGTGCCTTGCTCGTAAACCGGTATGGTGTTGGGAGCGGACCGGTCCGGGGCGAAAAACGCGATTCGATATCGCCCGCCGGCGGCCGGCAGACGATCCGCCGCACGGAGCACGCGGACACCCTGTTCCTCGACCTCGTAGAGCGGCACGGGCAAGACCAGTCGGGGATCGTCCAGGTTGAGCTTGTACATCATCTGGTTGTAGTCGTACCGCGGCGTGGCTTCGGTATTGCCGGAGAAGGTGAAGGTGTATGTGCCTTCGAAGTAGATGATGCGCCCGCCGTCACGATCGAAGACCGGGTGATGCTTGGGATTGTAGAAGCTGTACTTGTCGTGGGTGACGATCTTGCGGGCATAGACCCACGGGCCGAGCGGCGTGTCACCCTCGGCGTACCAGGTCTCGCCCAGCATCGACGTGCCGAACACCTCGCAGCGGATCGTGATCCACCGTTTGCGGTACTCGTTCCAGTAGACCGAGCCGGCGTGGGCCGTCACCGCCTTGCCCGTCCCACTATCCCGGAGCAGCAACAGGGCCTCCTCCGGCTTGAGCAGGCCCGCCTTGATGTACTCGCCTTCCTCCTTGGGATCGAGCGCCGGCGTGTTCTTCTTCCAGGCATAACGGATCGATCCGTCGGCCTGCCGGTCGACCTGGCGGGAGTCAACGCGAGTGCCCTCCCTCAGGCATGAGTAGACCTCGTACGCACCTTGGTCCAGGTATGACTTGACCTCCGCCCGGACACGCGTGAAGGGGAACGGCTGGGCGAAGTAGATGTACTCCATTCCCTCGTCGGGGTGGCGAAAAGGATGTCCGGCGGGTCGGACCGGGTTCTTTAGATCGAATTGCGTCACCTTGGCGAAGACCTGCTTGGCGTCGTCGTACTTGAGCACGCCTCGTTCGATCGCCTCCATGGCCTGGGTCACCTTGGCAAACGCGCAGTACAGATCCTCACGTCCAGTCTCATCAGGAAGAGTCACCAGGGCGTCAATCCAGACCGGGTTGCTGCCGGGCATCGGAGTCATTTTCTTGGCGAAACCGGTCTCGTCCACGAAGTACGAGAGATCCACGCCGACCTCAGGATCGAGAGCACCCTTGCCGGGCAGGGCGGAAGTCGCCCCGGTGGTGAAGAAATTCCCCAGCGGATAAGACGGTCGGCCCGTATCACCCCAGAACCAGAAGTTGCGACCACCGTAAATGATGTGCTGCACGCTGTCCGAACCCATCACCTGGCCGTTGAGCACCGGCTCGCGCAAGGGTGGCTGGCGACCGAGGAGAACCGTGTCGCGGTAGATGCCCTGCCCGGTAACGCGGTATAGACGTTCGGCAATGTTGATCCGCTTGATCTTGAGCGTCGCGCTGCCCCCAGGGGTGACCTCGAGAGGCTTGCCGGGAAAACCAAACCCGTCCTTGGCAAACTCGTAGCCATGGCTCTTGACGGTGAAAAACACCTTCTGGCCCATGAGCCCCGGCTCGTCCAGGGCGACGATCCCGTTGCTGTCCGTGTAGTAGCGGATGCTGTTCGTCGTGGTGAGCTCGACTAGAGGCACCCCGCGGCCGGTCTGCTCGTCGACCACCGTGATGGCGAAGTAACGGCTGCCCTCGGCGGCGAATGCCTCGGGCGAGGTGGGCAGCAACAGCAGCAATCCGAGGCCAAAAAAACGGCCCGATCTGAGCCTTCGGGCCCTCGCGAACACCTGGGACAGTCCATGAACTCGGGAAAGGGAGCCGTAACCTTCGGCTTCCACGGCTCGCATGGTGCGGACGGTTGGCATCGTCGATCCTCCATTGTTTGTGCCACCCCTATACGTGCCTTCTGGCAGCCGGGTGGTTCGCGCCATTCCCGCCGTTTCTTCCCGAAACCCGCGAACCTCCAGAATCGCCCGGGCCCGAGGGAACACGCCGACCAGCACCGCGTTCGCGGAACCAGGTCGTCTGTGGCCAGACCGGTACACGAAATCATACCCCGACCCCGGCGGAGGCGTACACGACGTCGACGCGTACCTGTCCCCGGGGAGTGACTTCTGAGGCCTGTTCGGGACTGAGGAGCACGAGCGGTGACCGCTCCCTGACAACGCAGCGGGTCAAGCCGATGCTCCGCTATAATGCCGCAGTCCCAGCTGCCAGAATCGGGCGGAGACAAACAGCGAAATGCCGGCCAGGACAACGGTCGCTACCAGCCAGTTGAACTCCATCCTGCCGGTCAGGGCCGCGGCCGGGTAGGTGGTCAGAAACGCGAGCGGCACGACGTAGGTCAGGGCGAATCGGATCCCGAACGGGAAGATGTCTACCGGGTAGCGGCCAGCCTCGAACAGGTTCCAGAAAACCATCTCGATGTTCGACAACCGGGTGAACCAGAAGGCGCAGGTCGCCAGCACCAGCCAGAACGAGTAAATGATCACCATGCCAGCGGCGAGCATCACCAGAAACGAGGAGACCATGCCGACCGTCGGGAAGAGATCCAGTCTGCTGCAGCCCACGACGATCATGGCCAGCCCCAGGACCACGTCGGTCGCTCGCCAGAACGCCAGGCGGCGAACGCTGGCGTAGAACTGAACATGCATCGGCTTGAGGATCGCAAAATCGAGTCGGCCGTCACGAATGTCCTCCATGATCATCCGCATGTTCGGGGCGATGAACAGGCCGATCATCCCCTGGATGGTCTTGAAGATGCCGATCAGAACCACCATCTGGGGAACGCTCCAGTTGTTGAACGACCTCACGTTGGAGAAGATGGCCCACAGGTTGAGCAGCTCCGCCGTAAACCCCAGCAGAGACATGACCAAGCTGGAAAAGAAGTCCGCTCGATAGGCGGCATCGTTCTGGATGCTCACCCGGGCGAAGAGACCGAGAATACGGAAGTAGTGGAGCATTCAGATGAAGGTCGAAACGTCGATACGTCGCATCCGATACACCCGAATCGTCGGCGCCCCACGCCAGCGCGCCTACTCTCCTACTCGATCGGAAGGCGCGGATCAAGTGAACAGGCCCGGTCGAGCGGGGCGAACCCAAGCATGGCCGATCCGGCCAGTAGCCGGCGCCCCACGGTCCAGAATCGCCTCCCGAGGCCGGCCTTCAGCTCGCCGGATCCGACTCCGGCCGTTGCGAGTCGGGCAAATCCTTCTGGGGATCTGCCACCTCCGCCAGCTCACCGGACAGGCGGCTCAGGCGGTCGTAGACCCCGCGGAGCGGCCGGAGAACCTCGCCGACCACGTTCTCGGCCAGCTCGCTTCGCAGGGCTGCCGCGATCTGGGCCGCCCGGCTGCCCCCCCGATCGCCCCTGACATAGGCACGCACCTCGCGGATGCATCGGGAGTACATGACGCCCAGGCAGGCCCCGTACACCGCGCAGACCACGAGCATGCCCTGCAGCAGATGGGCGGCCCCCAGCGCCGCCACCGTCTTGTACAGCCCGTGCAGCAAGGTCTGGGCATGGGCGGCGCTCAACGCCTCGAGGATGCCCTCTCCCAGCGGCTGCACAATCACGAACCAGAGCAGAGTGAGCCACAGAAAACCACGCCGAACAGGCCCCGCCCGGTAGACGCGCGACCGCTCCTCAAGCCATTGGCCATCGCCGGCCAGCGCGTGCTCGCGGACCTCCGCCTTGACCTTCCCCGCCAAGACCTCCGCCTTGGGCATCTGCTCCTCCAGAAGGAAGACCTGCACCGCTTCATCCTCCCCTTCCAGCTTCTGGATCAGGAAGCGGATCCGATGCTCCAAACCCCGGCCGGCGACCGAGAACGGCCCGGGACCCCAACGCGGGGCGGCGTCCTCCCCCGCCCGACCCGGCGACGCGATCGCCATGCCAACCCGGCGGAGCGGCCACCTCGCCAGCCAATACAGCCAGCGCAGCGCGGGCCACTTCTCAATCCGGTCCTCCATCAACCGATCCGCCAGGGTCATCAGCGAGCTCTGCTGGCGAGCAAGCCGCTCAGCAACCGTCATGCAGTAGTCAGCCTCGAACGCCTCCTCCTGAAGCACGTCGGCAAAGACCGGATCACAGACCTGCTCCAGCCGCTCGACCCAGCTGTCAAGCTCGTAAGTGCGGCGGACACTCTCGGCATGGGCCCGCAGCTTCACCTGGTCGTTGAGACCCTTGATCCGCGCCGCCTCCAACTCACTGACCTGGGCGAAGAGCATCCTCCGCAGACGAACCATTTCGCTCTGCAGCCGGCCCGCAACACCGGCCACAAGCTGCTGCGAACTGCTCGTTGAGCGGTCGTCCAGGCCACCCCACGACCGGGCCACAGCGTCCACAATCCGGTCGGCCGTCGGATACTTCGCACAAACCAGGAACTGCCGCTCCCGGGGAATGTCGTACCGCACAT
The DNA here is from genome assembly GCA_018003015.1 of Phycisphaerae bacterium. Taxonomy (NCBI): domain Bacteria; kingdom Pseudomonadati; phylum Planctomycetota; class Phycisphaerae; species Phycisphaerae bacterium. The sequence continues at coordinate 107,734 of JAGNEZ010000014.1, forward strand.
CACGGAGCTGATCCCCAAACCAGGCGGCTTGCTCCCCCCAGAACCGTTCAGCGGGATCCCGGCCCGCTCCCGCCGGATAGCCATCGTCGTCCTCGAGCAACTCATCGGCCCGGTTGAGAACACAGTACACATTGCCGAGATCCTTCAACGCCTTCCGCGTGTATTCCACCCAGATCCGATCGTTGGCTTTCTGCGGACTGGTCACCCAGAGAATGCGATCCAGCAGCGGCAGGTACTCACGCACGATCTGCTCATGCGTCCGCAGCTCGCTGTCGAAATCGGGCATGTCCACGAATGCCAGATTGCGCGTGCCCGCGTCCTCGTGGCGGTGGATCTCCGGCGCACCGCGCGTCGACCGGAAGCGATCTCGCACGTACGCCTCCATGGCCCGGTGAACGTAAACAACCGGTCGAGCGGTTCCCTCGCCAACCTCGCGGTCGTCCCTGCTGATGGCTTCACCCACCAGGGCGTTGATCAGCGTGGACTTCCCGACATCCTTGCCACCCAGCAGTCCGCACACCACCAGCGGATCCTTCGGGCCGGGAGCCTCGCCCCGGTCAAGCGGCAGGGGATCACGATGGAACAGGCCGGCCAGCTGCTCGTTGACGCTCTGCAACCGCTCCATTCTCCGGGCAATGAGCAGGGAATCGGTCATGGCTCACCCTCCTCGCCTTGACTGAGCACGTCAAGAGCCTCCGCCAACGGAGTCTGAGGATCGAGCACCCACGCTTCCGCGGTCTGGTGAAGTTGCCGCGACACCTGCCAGGCGAACTCCTCCATCAGTCCCCGGTAAGCCACCGCCGCTTCCTGAACCTGCCGATACTCCCGGCTGAGACCCAGCTTTTCCTGGAGGGCAACCATCGTCTGCCTCAGCGGTTTGCCTCCCGCGGCCCCGGTGACGATCGTACCCGCCAGAATCGCCCAGTGAGCGACCACGATCTTGCCGATCAGAAGCCAGCCGATCGGCCCGGCGTGGAGATAGAGCAGCACCAGAGCGGCCGCAGTCCCGGCGCTCGCGGCTCCGGCGACAGCCGCTCCAGCACCCTCCCATTGGCTCTGCACCGCCTTGGCCCAGTTGGTCAGCGCCCCGTCCAGCCGCTGGATGACCTGCACCATTTTCTCCCGGTAATCCTGAATCGCCCCGCCGGGAAAAGGAAAGGGGTCGGTGGCCCGGCCCAGGTGCTTCCAGAACTTGCTGGACCTCGACACCTTGTTGAACTCGGCAAGCAAGGATTCGCAGGAACTCTCAAAGTACTTCCAGGCAATCTGTTCACGGGTCTCTCGCGGGTCCCGGGCAAGCAACGGGGCGTCGGTCGAGGCCTCGAACAATCGCCCGACCACGGGGACCCTCGACAACACGCCGACGACATGGGCCGCCCCACTCTCCAGCCTCTCCCGGAAACGCTTGACCCCCAGCAGCCGGTTACGGAACCAGAGAACCGCCTGCTGCTCCTCCTGGGTCATCATCGCCCGGATGCAGTCTTTCTCGCTGGGCAGGTGCTTCTCGCCGCACGCGTGCAACCGGCCCTTGAGCTCGGCCAGCAGCTGGCGCCGCAGCTCATTCTCGCTGTAAACGTCTTCGGCAGCACGATGCACCTGCCGGCGCAGCAGGCCGAGCCGGTGCTCGGGTACCTTGGCCAGCAACGACCAGATTGCATCCGGAAGCACGAGCCTCCTCAGCCCCCGCCCGGCACTGTAGTCGACGATTGCGAACGGGGCTCGAAGCCGGCCAGCCTGCTCGTCAAGGGCCCGACGCTCGGGATCACCCAACTCACCCTCCTGCGTGTGGTTGAAAAGAACGAACCGATCCGGGCAGAACAGAACCGCATCCCCAGCGAACTCGGCCACCTGCCGATCCCGCCACCGCTGCGGAAAGTTGACCACCAGAAGGACCTTGTCGAACCACGGCAGCAGGGTCTTGGCCAGATCACCCTCACGCTCGGAGTGGACGGAAGTCAGATCCGGCGTGTCCAGAAGCAGGACGGGCTTCAGCCGCCCAATGGCGTGATACACCACCGTCACGACCGCGGGATCGCCCAGCACCGCCTCCTCGATGCCGGCCTCATGCCGCTTCAGCGAGGGAAACATGAGCTGCGGCTCGCCGAACCACCGGCCGATCCGGTCGCGGTGGTCCTGATGAACCGCCATGATGATGCCTCGGGTGGAATGGGCCTTCACCGTGACGCAACTGGCCCGATGACCGTCGAGCAGATTGTTGAACACCGTGCTTTTGCCGGACGAAGCCCCCCCGAGCACGGCCGCAATGAACAGGGATTGGCCCTCGGCATCAAGGTTCGACCGAAACCGAAGGGCATGGACCGCCTGCTGGTCGCGCTCCTCCCACGGCAAGGCCCAAGGATCGCGAAGCCGTGAACCCTCGCGGGCAAGAACTTCCAGTGCCTCGGTCAAGTCCATCGAAAGGCCACCTCCCGGCCCACATGCCTTTGGCGACCGCCCCGGACAGTCCTTCCCGCACCCAAACGCTCAACCCTGTAGTCGAGCGCATCGCCCCAGGCCGCCAGACATTCCCCTCGGATTCTACCCCTGACGCCGGAGAATGCCATCCGCACGCCGCAGGCACCGGGTCGAGAACGGAGAACAGGGACAGAGTAGCTGTCGCTGACGCGTCTCAGGCCACCCTGTGATGCAGGAGCCCCCTTTCGCCACTCGCCATCCTCAATCTCCCGCCCGTCCTTGACGCACCCAGTCAGCCGGTGTAAACGTCGCTGATCCGCCGGTTTCCGGCGACATCTTCAAGGAGGACCCGCGATGCGCGATCGATCCACCCGACGTTCATTCCTGCAGGCGGTCGGAGCCGGCGCCGCCGCCCTGGGCCTGACCCAGACCGCCCGGGCCGAGGAAAAGGTGATTCAGGGCTTCGAGAAGGCCCCCACCGACCCAAACGCCTCCAAGGGCTGGCAGCCGGTCTCGGACCGCAAGATCAAGATCGGCATCGCGGGCTACGGAGTCTGCAGCTTCGGGGCCGCCTTCAGCTTCCAGGACCACCCCAACGTCCAAATCGTGGGCGTCGCCGACCTGCAGCCCGACCGCTGCGCCGAACTGGCCAAGGCCTGCCGCTGCGACAAGACCTACCCCTCGCTCGAGGAGATGATCAAGGACCAGTCCATGGAGGCGGTTTTCGTCGCCACCGATGCCCCAAGTCACGCCCGGCTGTGCATCGAGGTGCTGAAGACCGGCAAGGATGTCGCCTCGGCCGTACCCGCGACCTTCGGCTCGCTCGAAGAGGCCGACAAGCTGTTCGAGGCGGTCAAAACCACCGGACGCAAGTACATGCTGTTCGAGACCTCCTACTTCCACGAAGACCTCTACGCAATGCGGCAGATCTACAACGCCGGCGGCCTGGGCAAGCTGGTCTACTCCGAAGGCGAGTACTACCACTACATGTCCGAACCTATCCCGTCCTACAAGGGCTGGCGCGTCGGCTTGCCTCCGCAATGGTACCCCACCCACTCCAACGCCTACTACGTCGGCGCCAGCGGCGGAAGCTTCACCGAAGTCTCGTGCATGGGCATCCCAAGCCTCATCGATCAACTGAAGCCGGCGAACAACCCCTACAAGAACCCGTTCGGCACCGAGATCGCCCTGTTCCGCACCAGCGAGGGCGGCATGTCGCGGATGGCGGTCAGCTGGGACACCCCCGGCGACAGCGGCGAGAAGGGCCGGATCCGCGGCCAGAAGGGCTCGTTCTACGGCAAGTACGAGGGCCTGGAGAAGAACCTGCCCAACCTCAAGCGCCCGCCGCTCCCCCCCAAAGTCGACGCCGGCGGTCACGGCGGCTCACACGGATACCTGATGAACGAGTTCATCACCGCGATCCTCGAGAACCGCAAGCCCCTGATCGACATCGCCCAGGCCCTCAACATGACCGTGGCCGGCATCGTCGCCCATCAGTCCGCCTTGAAAAACGGCGAGCTGCTGAGAATTCCGCAGTACCGGCTGTAGAAGACGCCGACGCGAACGACGTCGGATACCCGACGTGACCGCGATCACAAGGTGGAGCAGGCGCTTCCACGGTTCGCCGCAGGTCCGCCCGACAGGACTACTCACGCGGTCAGGATTCGGCGGACCACGTCCACGATGAGTTGCATGTTGTGGAACAGGTACCACATCGGCACGCCAAGGAGGGCGGCACCGATGACCACCAGGCTGATGCCGGTGGCCGACGGGAGCATGGCCTCTTCCGCCAGTTCCTCACGGAACGCGGCGACCAGCTCATTCGCCTTGCCCGCGGAGTCCCGGCGGTCGGCACCCTCCACCGAGAGCGTCACGCTCCGCAACAGAGGCAGAGCACTCAGGCTGACACTGAGGCCGGCCCCGGGAATGCGCTGCCGGTCGTGCTCGGCCGACTCGACCCGCCAGCCGAGCCGCCGGTAAGCCTGGTACAGGAGGCGACGACCCTGAGCCGGGCTGCAGTTGTACACCACCCAGCCGCTGCCCGGACGGGGCAACAGGGTGAAGAACAGACCGGCCACGCCGATAATGGCCACACTGACCAGGCCAACCTGGTCATGCTCGAGCAGCAGAACGACGGGCGCGGCGATCAGCGGAACAAACACGGTGGCGAGAATGCAGAAGTCTGCCCGGGCGCTCAAAATGCAGGGGCGAGCCTGGCTGTTGACCAACCCCAAACCCAGAAAGTAGACCGCCAGCGGACCCAGGGCGAGGATGGTCTTGAACACGAACGCAGCTTGGTCGGTCATCTCCAAGCCCAATCTCCCGGCTGAAACACCCGGTCAACTCTTCGAAGGCTCCGACGGATCCCCCGCCGGGCGATCGATGTGCTCGCCACGGTCCGCTACCTTGCGGTACCCTAGATATCGTATCACTTCAAACACCTCGCTCCAAGTCGGGAACGGGCGCTTGTTGATCCGCTTGTACTCATCAACGGCCAGGACAAACTCCAGGAGTTCGTCGGTCATCTCCCCTTCTTCGGCCTGCCGGCGAAGGTCGCTCCGGCGGCGACCCGGCCCGCGGCGACGTTCCAGGCCCCCCCGACGATCAACCGGTGCGCGCCGGTCCTGACTGCGTCGCTCCGGTCCGGTATACGGCTGTTGCTCTTCAGGTAAAACAGTCACCCGGTTACCCCGCTGGGGTGAGCGATCGGGCCCGTCGATCAGTCACCCGGTTGAAGTGCGACAACGACAATCTGGAACGAGCAATCACTCCTCTTCTTCCAAATCATCGTCCATGTCCTCGTCGTCGTCGAGGTCGTCGTCGAGGTCATCGTCGAGATCGTCGTCGAACTCGTCCTCATCCTCTTCCTCGAAAGGATAGTCCTCGAACTCCTCCTCGTCCTCCTCGTCGTCATCCTCGCGACGAGCACACTGGACTTCGAACGACCCGGCAGCGAATGCCCAGCGGGTGGCCGGCCCAAAGCCGGGAGCGGAGAATCGGCCGGTGCCTTGAAGGACCAGGACACTCGTCTCCGCCTGGTCCCCGGAGGTAGGATCGGCGACGGCCTGGAGACTCAGATCCTCGGCATTTGAATCCACGCACAGCATGTCAACGCTCCCTCACTTGGACAACATGGGTCGAAAATCGGGGTTACCGGTTACCGTCCGCGGAAAGTGTATACCTCAATCCTGACCCGTCAAGGGCTTTTTCCGTGTCCCAAGCCCTTTCGCCGTATGGGGCTTATCGGTCGGCCGCCCGTACTTGGATGAGCAATGTTGGCAAGCCCTTTTCGCCCCCCGCCTGAAGCTGGTAACTCATGAGCCCTAAGAGCCTTGCGCCCTCGAGAACCTCCCCGACAGACCCCCGGGCCTCCAGTCTGGCCGACGCCGCTCCCGCTGCAACCTCCACGCGGCAGTTCAGCCCTGTCGCCCGGGCAACAACCCCCCGAAATGCCTGCCAGTCAGCCAACGGCCGGTCGATCACCACCGGACGACGCAGCGGCTGATCCGTTTTCGCGTTAATAAGTTCAGGAATAAACGTGGGGGCGGATGCCGCGGGCCCGTGGACCAGGTGGGCAGGGCGAGCCCAAAGGACCCCATCGTCGTACCCAACCTCGGCGTCCAGACTGCGGGCCAGTTCAGCGCGAACAGACTCCAGCGTGGCCGCCGACTGCTGCAGGTGGATCAGAGCTTCCTTGGCCAGAATGTCCGGATGGACCACGAGATCCACGCCAAAAGACCTGGGCAGATCGCGAACCACGACACTCAGGGGCGCATCCACCCAATCGACGGCAGCCACACGATCGCGCATGCCCGCCCATGCCGCTTCCTGGCCGTCCCGGCCACGCGCCGGCACCCCCGCTCGCCATTTCCACGCCTCAGGCAATCGCTCAGCTCCGGCGATAAGAATCGTATCGTCGACCACCACGGCCTCAAGGCCCGCGGAGCGAGCCAGCCACCGCAACGCTTGCCGACCATCCACATGAGACGCCAGGAGTCGAATCCTGGTCTGGGCAGCCTCCGCCTGAACAGACGCATCAACGACGTAGGGTAGGTCCAGCCGACCGGCCAATTCGCGCAGGGCTTCCCCAAAGGGCAAGCCCTGCCACTCGACCGGGCAGGGAGAATCCAAACCGGCCGCGCGGCCCCCGGGGCTGCTCGCCCCCAGCACCACCAGGGCCAACCCAAGGCAAACTGAACCTCTTGCGGTCATCGTGTTCTTTCTCATCCGGCCGCTGCGCGATGGCAAATGACCCCCGGACCGCGGAAGACGCAACTCAATTCACGAGGCCACACTTGGGGCACTTCCCGATGAAATCGCCCGCGCCGTTCGGCTGCCCCAGAAAGGGGGTCCCACATTGCTTGCAGAGGTAGGGGTTGGCATAGAGCGTCCGTTTGTTGCACTTGGGGCACTTGTAGCCCGGGCCGAGGGCGGGTGCGGCCGCGGAATCACCGTCCAACGCCACCGCCTTCGCGTCTCCAAAGAAGCCGCAGGATGAACAAAGAACCTTCGCCACGAACGCACTGATGCCCGGTTCCGGCTTGGTCTCGTCCGAAGGCCTGAGGATCCAAACCATCCCCCCGATACAGACCGCCGCCACGGCCCCCACGATCAACAGACCCCGCCCGAGGCTGCGCCCACCTGCATCGGATTTGCCTGGACGATGACTCATATCCCAACCGCCTCGCCGTCAAGGCTTCGGAGGAACATAGTTGCCCGCCCCAAGAACCCGGTAGAGCACATACTTGTCCTTGCTGTAGTTGTTCCACCGGTCGGTCTCGCACAACTCGGCATGACCGTCGAAGAACAGCATATGAGCGCGGCGCTGATGACGAGCCGACATGTAATCAGTGTACACCACGACGCTGCTGTGCCCATCGTTCAGGGTCGCAGACCGGGTGATGGGAAGGTCCCCCAGCCCTTGGTCCTCCTCGTACATCATCCCGACACGGCAAGGAATTGACTGGAAATTCTTCACCTGGGGCAGACCCTCGCTGTCCCCCTTGAAGACACCCGGACGCAGCTTGTCCGGATTGATGAAGTCCCCCGGCTGAAGCTGGCCATTGTTGACATCCGCTCCGTCGATCTTCTTCTGGATAAAGAAGTTCGGATCGACTACCCTCACGAAGCTGTGAATCGGATACTGGCCGTTTGAGCCCCGGCCATTGCCGATCGAGCTGCTCTGCGGCCGAACCTTCGTGTCCCCGGGACAGAAGTAGACCTCGGGATCTCTGAGATACCGGAAGATGTCACCGTAGGTCACCCAGACACGTGAGTCGGGCGAACGCACGCCGCCGGTCTTGGCGTACACATCGGCCGCCGCGTTGTAGTTGACCTTCGCCTCACCGTGTCCGACCCCGTCGAACAGCCACCAGCTCCAGTGGGGAAACTGGCCGCGCTTGTCGTCGGCAGCGTAGAAGGCGTGGCCGCGGTACAGCTGACCCAGCCGGGTCTTGCACACCATGACCTTGGCCTGCTCGCGAGCCTTGTGCAGCGACGGAATCAACACCGAGATCAGCAGGGCGATGATCGCGACCACCACCAGGACCTCGATCAAGGTGAAGCCGCTTCTGCCGCGACTCGAACCATGGCGCTCTGTGAAGAACATGCTTGGGCACTCCTGTCCGGGGTCTGGGCCGCCCACTCCCCCGCCGTGTCACCCAAACCCGTTTCACCTTGGACCCCAGGATCCCTCCCATCAATGATAGCCCGAATCGGTACCCGGCGTACAGGGAAATCTCCTCGCCCCCGCAAGTCCCGCAGCCCCCCTCCGCCCCCCCACCCAGGGGCTACCCCCCTCTCCCACACAAATCTCCGCGCCCCCAACACCAGACACGACCTCCTATGCCCCCTCGCGCCT